>DGTJ01000073.1 GCA_002393725.1 Prevotella sp. UBA4339
AAGTCGAAAGGACAGAAGTCTGCTATCACTATTGCCAAACCGATGCTCTGGTCGTGTGAGCAACCTAATATATATAAGGTACGTACGATAGTGAAAGTAGGTGGAAAGGTGGTTGACACCTATGAGACTACCACAGGCTTCCGCAGCTTCAAGTTCGATGCCAAGACAGGTTTCTGGCTCAACGGTAAGAATATGAAGATTAATGGTGTCTGCGAGCATCACGACTTGGGATGCCTTGGTGCTGCTCTCAATGAAGATGCCTTGCACCGCAAGCTCACAAAGCTGAAGGCAATGGGTGTAAACAGCATACGCACTTCGCACAACCCTCCGGCACCTGAGCTGTTGAATATGTGTGACACCATGGGACTGATAGTGATGGACGAGAGTTTCGACATGTGGCGCAGGAAGAAGACACAGAATGACTATGCCCGATTCTTCGACGAGTGGCATGAACGCGACCTCTCAGACCTTATCCTGCGTGACCGCAACCACCCGTCGATACTGATGTGGAGCATCGGAAACGAGGTGCTCGAACAGTGGTCGTCGGCAGAGGCTGATACTCTCACGCTGGAGCAGGCAAACCTGATACTCAATGCCGGCCACGATGCCTCGACGCTGGCGAAGGACGGTGAACTCTCTGTGCAGAGTCTGCTTACTCAGCACCTGGCAGAGATCGTAAAGAGATATGATACATCGCGCCCTATCACGGCAGGATGCAATGAGCCTGATCCGGGCAATCACCTCTTCAAGAGCGGAGCACTCGACATCATTGGATTCAACTATCATCACCAGTGGGTAAAAGATGTACCGAAGAACTTCCCGGGCAAGCCTTTCATCTTCTCCGAGAGCGTATCGGCACTACAGACGAGAGGCAACTACATGATGCCGTCAGACTCGGTGTTCAAGGCTCCCAAGGAGTGGTGGCTGCCATATACCGACCCTTCGTATATGTGTTCGTCGTACGACAATATGCATGCCTCATGGTCGAGCACTCATGAGGAGACATGGGATGTGGTGAAGCATAATGACTTCGTGGGAGGACAGTATATCTGGACAGGCTTCGACTATATCGGTGAACCTACGCCATACGGATTTCCGGCACGTTCCAGCTATTTCGGAATCATCGACCTGGCGGGATTTCCCAAGGATACTTATTATATGTATCAGAGCGAGTGGACCCCAAAGCCGATGCTGCACCTTTTCCCTCACTGGAACTGGATACCTGGCGAAGAGATTGATATGTGGTGCTACTATAGCGGTGCCGATGAGGTAGAGCTCTTCGTTAACGGAGTGAGCAAGGGCGTGAAGAGTAAGAGTCAGCAGGGAGATGCGCTCGTCACAGAGTATCATGTGGGTTGGAGAGTGACATTCGATCCGGGCGAGATAAAGGCTGTAAGCAGAAAGGACGGGAAGGTGGTTTGCGAGCAGACCATAAGGACAGCCGGAGCTCCTGACCATATCCGCCTGTCAGTAGACTATCAGGGCAAGGAGACAACCTTCATCAAGGCCGAGGTGGTAGACAAGGACGGTAATATATGTCCCTGGGCAGAAGACCAGATTTGTTTCATCTTTGAAGGCGAGGGAGGCATCCTGGGCACCGACAATGGCTGTCAGACATCAATGGAGCGCTTCACTTCACCGCTTCGCAGGGCTTTCTTTGGAAAGTGCCTTGTCGTGGTAAAAGGCAAGGGTTCGATTACTGCTAAGTCGGCAATGCTAAAGTCGGCTTGGATAGAGGTAAGGAAGTAGACAGAAATAGAAAATCGGGCTGCAAGGCCCGATTTTCTTTTTATTTGTAGTCGCGGATGCGGACATCGATTCCGCTTCCTCCCAGTTTCATCACTGCTTGGAAGATTGGTGTCTCACTGTAGTGATAGGGAAACAGCACCTTAGGACAGATTGTCTTTGCTGCCTTTACCATCTGGTCTATTGTCATTGTGTAAGGCTGGTTGCAAGGCAGGAAGGCGATGTCGATATCCTTCAGTTCTGCCATCTCGGGGATATCCTCTGTATCTCCTGCAATGTAGATGCGCAGTCCATCAAGAGAGAGGATATATCCATTGTCTCTTCCCTTCGGATGGAACTGTGTGCGCCCTTCGGTATAGTTGTATGCCGGCACTACCTTGATGGTAATGTCATCACGATAGGCGATGCTGTCGCCATTTGCCAGAGGAATGCTGTTACGGAAAAGGTTGTATACAGCCTGATTTGAATAAACCGTAGTGGCTGGAGTGCGAATCAGGGCAATAGCCTCGCGCTCGAAGTGGTCTCTGTGCTCGTGGGTCACGAGTATAAGGTTTGCCTTAGGAAATTGTCCGTAATCAGTCTCAGGCTTTGCCCCCATACCTACTGGGTCTACCTGAATCTCAACACCGTCGTAATTGATTTCAAAACTTGCGTGTTTAATACATGTGATTTTTACTGTCTTACCGTTTTTGGTAGTAAACTCATCTGTCTTCTGTGCGGCGTTGCAACTTGTTGCAATTGCCAAAGCAGTCAAAATGCCAATAAAACTCTTTCTCATTGTTTTTTTTACTTGTTTTTATTATCAATTGTAAGCTCTATTATAAATCTTGCTCCAGGACCATAATCGGTGTCGAAGCGTACTGTACCTCCGAGCCGTTCGACAATAGCACGGCACAGAGGTAGTCCAAGTCCCAGTCCCTCCTTGAAGGAGTCTAGTTTCACGAAGCGGTCGAAGATGCGGTATGCCTCTTCCTTTGGTATTCCATTGCCTGTATCCTGTACTGCGATAAGCACACTCTCTTCTTTTGCCTTCGCTATAAGGGTGATAGCTCCATGAAGGGTGTTCTTAATGGCATTGTCGATAAGGGTACTGATGGCACGTTTCAGCAGGGTGCGATTGGAGAGAATTGTGAAACTGTCGTTGAGTTGAGAGTCTATTTTCAGCTCTGTACCTTCGTGCAATCGCCCTACATTATCGCGCATAAGTTCGTTGAGTAGCTCGTTGATGCATATACTGTCATCCTTTGCGGCAGCATTAGTCGCATCGGTTAGTGACAGCTCGAGCACCTCGTCAATGAGTGACGTGATCTGCAATGTGCTCTTCTGCATCATCTCTGCCATGTGCTGGCGCTCTCTATTATCATTGGCCATTCCGGGATTCGCAAGAATCTGGGAGAAACCGCTAATGATGTTCAGCGGTGTGCGAATCTCATGACTGACGTTCTGGATAAAGGCAGTCTTCATGCGGTCTGACTCCAGAGCGTGGTCATAGGCAATCTGAAGCTGCTTGAGGTGACGTCTGCGGCTGTTTATAATATACGTCAGGGCAGCCGCAAGTAGTACGAGCAGTACCATTCCTATTGAAAAGCCTATGGTGCGTGTACGCACTTCTTTCTGCTGAGCCTCGAAGAGTGACAGCTGTTCACGAATGCCATGCATGCTGTTGATGAGAACCACGTTGGTGATAGAGTCCTCTATTGCATTCTGCTTATGCAGCGCTTGGCATGCTTCTTCCCATCGCTTGGCATTCTCGTATATTACGGCAATGGTTTCATATTTCTCGTCGCCAAGTTCTTCTTTTGCCAGCTTTACGGCTTCGTCGGTCTTTCCTGTGGCAGCGAGATAGTAGATCTCCATATTACGTCCGTGGACTGTACTCATGCCTTCCTTGATACCTTTCTTGTAGTCTTCGTATCTCTTGAGGAACTGGGGGATGTCGCCTCGATTGTAATAGCTCAGGGTCTTTCGGGTCTCAATGTCGAAGACTCGGTCTGGGGTGTACTTTTCTGCTATCTCCTTTGCCTTGTCGAGCAGTTTTGTCGCCTCTTCGGGGTCATCGTCCAGTTCTACGTTGACGATATTCATATATATAGGCGGCATCGACTCCCAGTAGCCATACTTCTCCATCAGCTCGAGGACATGCTTGAAGTTCTCCTTTGCAGTGGCTTTGTTGCCGCAGTATCGGTTGATATGTCCGAGCATGTTGTAAGCCATGTACATCTCCTTGTCGAGTCCCTTTTTCCTCAGTTCCGACGATAGCTTGTATGCCAGCATATATGCCTCGTAGATGTGCTGCTGGTTCATCAGGAAAACAATTTCATTGCACCGCTGAGTGTAGTAGGCATGCATGTCTCCCTTGCCGAGTAAGTATTCCTCGAGGCGGTAGAGTGCCGGAAAGAATCTGACACTGTCGGCATCGTTGAATGCATAGCGCATAGAGTCGCGAAGCTCAATGTATTTCAGGTCGTCGCTGTAGTTGTCTGCTGCTTTTGCAATGCTCAGTGACATGATTGTTGCTGTAGCAAGCATTATAAGTTTCATCGTTTTCATCATTAGTGGAGAATTGGTTTGCAAATATAGTAATTGCTTTTGACATATTGAAGAAATATAGCGTTTTTTTTTGTTTTTTTATATTTCCTTGCTGATTTATTTGTATCTTTGCCGACGAAATGGAAATAAAACCAATAGCATATTTCCGTTCTCCGATGAAATCGAAGTTCGGAATACCACGACAGAGTGGCCTCGTCAGTAACCTGACGGGGAGTATTGTCTTTGAACCAGATTATCGCAGGGCAGAGGCGATAAGGGGACTGGAAGATTTTGACTATATTTGGATTATATGGGAGTTTTCTGAAGGGAGATGGAAAGAGGAAAACGGAAAAAGAACTCTGACATCCAGACCCCCGAGGCTTGGAGGAAACAAGAGGATGGGAGTGTTTGCCACAAGGTCTCCTTTTAGGCCTAACAACCTTGGATTGTCGTGTGTGAGGATAGACCGTATAGAGGAAGACTCCAAGTTGGGCCCGGTGATATATGTAAGAGGAGCCGACTTGATGGAGGGTACTCCCATATACGATATAAAGCCCTATGTAGCCTATGCCGATGCCCATGCTGACGCCAGAAGCGGATTCGTGGATCAGTCGGAGTGGAAGTGCCTCGATGTGGAGATTCCGGATGATTTGCTCGAAAGATTCTCCGATGAAGATCAGAAAGCTTTGAGAGATATACTTGCCTTAGACCCTCGTCCGCATTATCAGGATGATCCGGAGCGCGTTTACGGCATGCCGTTTGGCAGATATGATGTGAGGTTCATGGTTGGAGGAAATAGCTTGAAAGTAGTGGAATGTGTGTTAATTTCCGATGTATCAGCAAAAAAATGACACAAAATAAATGAATATAAAAAAAAATGCGTACCTTTGTCCGCAAAACCATTTAGCATGAATATGAAAAGACTATTTCAAACGCTGACCATAGCGGCTCTTATGCTGCTGGTTGGCTGTTCCCAGAAGAAGAATAACGATGACATCATTGCCCCTAAGCCAGAAGTGGTAAAGCCCCAGGCTCCTATCTCTATGCAAGAGTACAACCAGACTTCAGATGTCGAGTGGCTTGGAAAGCATTATCAGGTGGTTATACATCGTGTGGCAGACGACAGCTTGAAGATGGTAAAGGATGAAAACGGGCAGAAGTTCGTTGACAACCGTATCAATGTCAAGGTGATTCGTGCTGACGGGTCTGTGTTCTTCAATCGTTCATTTACAAAGGCTGCATTCGAGTCATATCTGAATGAAGACTATCGCAATACTGGCATACTTGAGGGGCTTGTCTATGATAAGGCAGAAGGCAACAACCTCTTCTTCGCTGCCAGTGTCAGTCATCCTCAGACTGATGAGTATATCCCTCTCATAGTGTCACTGAGTAATTTCGGTGAGGTAGGCATAAGTCCAGATACAGATCTTGACACTAATGGAGACCTTGACGACGATGACGAATAGTAAATACACTTTTGATAATGTAATTCATGGCATCCTTTTGGCGTTGGTCATCACAGGTGTTGTCATGCTGCTCAATCGCCTGAGCAGTGTGCTGGTGCCTTTCTTCCTTGCATGGCTTATCGCATATCTGCTCTTTCCACTTGTTAAGTTCTTCCAGTACCGCTGCAGGATGAAGTATCGTATACTCGGTATATTGTCGGCATTCCTGGTAACAGGACTGGTGCTGACGGGGGTATTCATGCTGATGATTCCGCCAATGGTGGAGGAGAGCCTCAGGGTGAAAGACTTGTTGGTGAATTATATCAGTACAAATCAGACAGTGAGCAGCATCCCAGGCCTTATTCAGCAATATGTGCGCGAGCATCTCAGTGTTGAGGAATTGCAGGCGATAGTTACGCAAAGCGGATTCATGGATGCTGTAAAAGCTACAGTACCGAAGTTGTGGGATTTTATAACCCAGTCAATAAGCATTGTCTCGAGCATGTTCACACTGACTATGGTGCTGCTGTATACTTTGTTCATCCTTCTCGACTATGAGGATATTTGCAGCGGATGGCCTAACCTGATACCTGAGAGATACCGTAAGTTTGCCATCCAGCTGGTAAGCGATGTAGAGGACGGTATGAACAAGTATTTCCGAGGTCAGGCTCTTGTGGCTCTTTGTGTGGGTATCCTTTTCAGTATCGGATTCCTTATTATCGGCTTCCCGATGGCTGTGGGTCTTGGACTTTTCATAGGGCTTCTGAATATGGTGCCATATCTCCAGCTGGTGGGATTCATACCTACGATATTGCTAGCTATAGTGAAGGCTGCCGATACAGGCCAGAACTTCTGGATAATCCTGCTTATGGCATTAGCGGTGTTTGCCGTTGTCCAGATAATACAGGACACATTCCTTACCCCAAAGATAATGGGGCACGTGACGGGCCTCAACTCGGCCATCATCCTGTTGTCGCTCTCTATCTGGGGTTCGCTGCTCGGCATACTGGGTATGATTATCGCCTTGCCTTTGACTACACTTCTGATATCCTACTATCAGAGATATGTCATAGTGGAAAAGAGATAGCTATGCGTCGGCAAAGACCTTTCCGTCGTCAAGGGTAATCTTAAGCTTTGTGTACTCGCTATGGAAATCGTTTTCAAGGCGGTTGAGGTAGCGGCTGCTTTCCCACTTGCACATGGGCAGGTCGTGAAGCAGACAGTTGCCGCAAGTCTCAGAGGTGGTGGCAGGCACCTCTGTCTGAGTGAGGATCCACTTTAGGCATTCAATAGTCAGTCTTCGCATATCCTCAACTGTGTAAGCCCCTGTCATGATGATATACATACCTGTGAGGCATCCCATAGGCCCCACGTACACGACGTCGTCTTTTGCCTCGGAGTTACGGAACCATGTTGCCATGAGGTGCTCCATACTGTGCATTGCTGCAGGAGCCATCGCCGGTTCCTTGTTTGGCTCTGTTATGCGAAGGTCGAAAGTGGTAAAGCCCTTGTCAACTCTCGACACATAGATACCCGGCTTCAGGTGAGTATGGTCTATTGTGAAACTCTGTATAACTTCCATATATTGATAAATTTATAAACTCTCGATGAAAGTCTTGGTTACAAGGAATGAATTGTCTGCGATAGTGTTCCAGAAGTCATGATACATCGATGCGTCGGTATCGCGAAGTGGAATGTCACTGATTACTCGGAAAGAGATAAACGGCACCTTGTTGATATAACATGCCTGAGCGATGGCAGCCGACTCCATGTCCACAGCTTTTGCATCAGGGAAGTGGCCTATTATCTCGCGCATCTTGTCCTTCGAGTCGACAAACCAGTCACCGGTTACTATCAGTCCTGGCTTTGCACCTGTCTTCATCGCCTTGTCCAATAGCTTTGGGTCGGCTTCATAGAATAAGGGGAGACCTTGCACCTGACCGTACACTGTGGTGTTGTCTATTGCTGTACCACAGTATACATCGTGATATGCGAGCTTACTGCTGACCACGATGTCCTGTATGTTAATATCATTACCGTTGCCTCCTGCACATCCGGAAGATATTATCACGTCGGGTTTAAACTGGTGGATCATCTCCACAGCCTGGATGGCGGCATTCACCTTTCCTATGCCGCTCTTCTGAATTATGATGTCGTCTGATGTGAACAGCGACTGGAGCTGTCTGAGCTCCTTGTCCATTGCTACTATTACTCCTATTCTCATAGCTGTTGCTTTTTTATATTGATTTCTGATATGTTGCATTTCTCTGGCGCACTGCCTCATATATGAGGATGGCTGTGCTGACACTGACATTCAGTGAGTCGAGTCTTCCCAGCATCGGTATGCGGATATGTGCATCGGCAGCCTCGCGCCATTGTTGGGAGAGTCCTGTTGATTCCGTGCCCATGACGAGAGCTGTTGCCTGTCGCATGTCATAGTCGTAGTAATCATAGGAGTCCTGTAACTGTGCAGTTAGTATCCTCACCTTGTTTTCCTTCAGAAACGTGATGCACTCTTTTGATGAGCAGGTGGCTATTGGCACACTGAAAACTCCACCGATGCTGGCACGGATGAGGTTGGGATTGTATACGTCTGTCAGTGGGTCGCACACTATCACGGCATCTACATTCGCTGCCTCGGAAGTACGCAGGATAGCTCCAAGGTTTCCAGGCTTCTCAACACTCTCAAGAACAACGATGAGTGGATTTGCCTTGTTTAGCCTGAGGTTCTTCAGACTATGGTCTTTCACCTTCGCCACAGCGATAATTCCCTCAGTAGAGTCACGATATGCCATTTTTTCGTAAACCTGGGAAGTTACGAGGGTTGTGATGTTCGAGGATGGAGGAAAGATTCTCGAGGAATGTGGAATGTGGAATGTGGAATGAGAAATGTTTTGCGATGAGTTTCTATCGCCATTGCCCTGTGTTTTTTTCCCCTCAGCATTTCTCTTTTCCTCAGCATTTCTCTTTTCCTCAGCATGATTTTTCACCGCAGCATGAGTATTCTCATTCCACATTCCACATTCCACATTCCACATTTCACATTCCACATTACTCGAGACACCTTCCTTCCTCCTAAAAATCTCCTCCACCTCATACCCGCAAGCGATGCAATGCTCAATCTCTCGCTGGCCTTCAACTACAAATAGCCCTTCCTCCCGTCTCAGTGATGACTTCTGCTGGAGGGCTACCACATGCTTTATCCTCGCATTTTGGGTGCTGGTAATTATGTTTTCTTCCATATTCGGGGGACAAAGGTACGATTAAGTGAGCAAAAATCCAAATTTATTTGGTTTTTTTCAAAGAAAGTGCTACCTTTGTCGGCAAAATAAATACTTGCAAGTTATGAATATTGTGAAAAAACTGCTGCCCGATGTGTTGGCAGTATTGCTTTTTGCCGTTTTGGCATTCGCCTATTTCTTCCCTGCCGACATCGAGGGGCGCATACTCTATCGCCATGATGCTTCGGCAGGAAGGGGTGCAGGACAGGAAGGTATCGAGTATTTGCAGAAGACGGGTGAACGTAGCCGTTGGACAAATGCTTTGTTTGGAGGTATGCCTACCTATCAGATGGCTCCTTCGTATAATTCTACCGACAAACTGGGCACAGTCATCAACGCCTATCACCTGTGGCTGCCTGAGAATGTGTGGTATGTCTTTGCCTACCTGTTGGGATTCTATATCCTGCTGCGTGCCTTCGACTTCCGTCAGCATCTGGCTGCCTTAGGCTCTGTGATATGGGCATTCAGTACTTACTTCCTTATTATCATTGCCGCAGGACATATCTGGAAGGTGTGGGCTCTGGCATATCTCCCTCCGTTGATAGCCGGTATTGTGCTCGCCTACAGGGGGAAATATTTATTGGGATTCATTGTCACGGCTATCTTTGCTGCCTTTGAGATTAATGCCAATCACGTGCAGATGACATATTATTACCTGTTTGTTATCTTCTTTATGATAATAGCTTGGCTGGTGGAGGCGATACGCGCGGGGCAGCTCATACACTTTGCCAAGGCTACTGGAGTATGTCTCGCTGCTGCACTGATAGGAATATGCCTTAACCTCTCCAACCTGTATCATACGTGGGAGTATAGTAAGGAGTCAATGCGTGGCAAGAGTGAACTGGTGAAGAAGAATACTGCAAATCAGACCAACAGTGGCCTGGAGCGCGACTATATCACCCAATGGAGCTATGGTATAGGCGAGACTTGGACACTCCTTGTGCCTAATACCAAGGGCGGTGCATCAATGCCGCTGTCGATGAACGAGACGGCAATGAAGCATGCCGACAACAATTATATCGACATATATCAGCAGATAGGTCAGTACTGGGGAGAGCAGCCTGGCACCAGCGGTCCTGTCTATGTCGGAGCTTTCGTGATGTTCCTCTTTATCTTTGGACTCTTTGTGGTGAAGGGACCCGTGAAATGGGCTCTGCTTGCAGCTACAGTCCTCTCGATAATGCTCTCATGGGGAAAGAACTTCATGCCACTGACCGACTTCTTCATTGACTATGTGCCAATGTATGCCAAGTTCCGTACTGTGGCTTCGATACTGGTGATTGCGGAGTTTACTATTCCGTTGTTGGCGATGCTGGGGTTGAAGGAGGTCTTTTCGAGGAAGGAGAAAGGATTTTCGAGTAATGAGGAAGAAGTAATGAGGAAGGAGGATACCAAGTATGCGCTGATAGCGCTTGCTATGACGGGTGGTGTATGCCTGCTCTTTGCTGTCATGCCGTCATTGTTCTTCAGCAGCTTTATATCGTCAAGTGAGGTGCAGGCCCTAAGGGGGCTTCCTGCCGAACATCTGCAGCCTATAATGAGTAATCTCACTGAGATGCGTAAGGCGATGTTCACAAGCGACTGCTGGCGCTCCTTCTTTATTATTATTGTAGGGGCAGGCATATTGTTCGCATCTATGTATGGTAAGCTGAAGAAGGAATATGCTGTGGGAGCCATGCTGGTGCTCTGTCTTATCGACCTGTGGCCGATAAACAAGCGCTACCTCAACGATGAGATGTTCGTACCTAAGAGTGAGCGTGAGGCTCCGCAGCAGATGACTCAGACTGATGAGCAGATATTGCATGACAAGAGTCTCGACTACAGAGTACTGAACCTGGCATCAAACACATTTAATGAGAATGAAACGTCTTATTACCATAAGAGCATCGGTGGCTATCATGCAGCCAAGCTTCGCCGATATCAGGAGATGATCGAACAGTATATCTCTACCGAGATGCAGCAGACGATGAATGCCGTTGCTGAGGCTGGAGGGGATATGACTAAGGTAAATGGTGACAGTATTTGTCCGGTACTGAACATGCTTAACACGAAGTACTTTATTCTTCCTCTGCAGGGCGGACAGACGGTGCCCATTCAGAATCCGTACACTTACGGCAATGCTTGGTTTGTGGATAAGCTGCAGTATGTAAATAATGCTAATGAGGAACTGCTTGGAGTAGGCAGTATCGACCTTCGCCACGAGGCTGTTGCCGACGCTAAGTTCAAGGCACAGCTTGGCGATGCTGTGGTGCAGGATACTGTAAGCCTGGTGAAGATTACTTCCTATGAACCGAATCAACTGAAATATGACATCAACTCCGGCAAGGGTGGAGTAGTGGTATTCTCAGAGATATATTATCCCGGATGGACAGCTACCGTCGACGGTGAGCCTGCAGAACTTGGGAGAGTCAACTATATCCTTCGTGCTCTCAATGTGAAACCGGGAAAGCATGAAGTAGTGCTTAGCTTCTTCCCTAAGTCAGTGGATACTACGGAGAATATTGCCTACGCGGCTTATGCTGTGCTTATACTTGTGATCTTAGGTGGTGCATTCATGGAATATCGCCGTCGCAAAAACGTAGCTTAATGTTGAAGAAGTTGTTATCGTTGCCACCTAATCTGGTGGATGCTTTTCATGATGTGACTGGTCTCTCGAGTGATGAGTATTTCTGTACTTGTGATCCTGTAGGCCATCGGTTAGGCAGTGGTGGAGGTACTTCCTGGCTGCTTATGGAGGCCATGCGTGGCGACGGTGCCCGAGATTTCGGTGAGTGGCTTTCCAAAGATAAGCGGATACTCATCCATGCCGGTGGACAGAGCAAGCGTCTGCCCAGTTATGCAGTGTCGGGTAAGGTCCTGATGCCACTGCCGGTATTCCGATGGGAGAGAGGACAGAGACTGTCGCAGAACCTTCTCAGCGTGCAGCTGCCGCTATACGAGAAGATGATTCAGATGGCACCCGACAATATGCATACGATGGTTGTAAGCGGTGACGTGCTCATCCGGTCCACACAGCCGCTGCAACCAGTGCCTGAGGCTGATGTGGTATGCTACGGTCTGTGGCTCGATGCCTCAGTGGCAAGGAATCACGGGGTGTTCGTAAGCGATCGCCGCTCTCCGTCTGTACTGAAGCAGATGCTGCAGAAGCCGTCGGTAAAGACTCTCACAGAGATTCAGAAGGATCACTATTATCTTACTGACATAGGCGTATGGCTCCTTTCCGACAAAGCCGTAAATCTACTCATGCAGCGTAGCAGTGACGAGGCTTCCGGCTTTAAGGAGTACGACCTCTATTCTGAGTTCGGCTGTGCCCTCGGCACGGAGCCAACACGTCCGGACAGCCTGCTCTCACAGCTGTCTGTGGCAATCGTACCGCTGGCAGGTGGCGAGTTTTATCATTTCGGTACGTCGAGAGAGATGATCTCATCTTCGTTGAGGCTTCAGAATCTGGTCATCGACCAGCGTGAGATAATCCACCTGGACCGAAAGCCCCATCCATCCATCTTCGTGCAGAATGCTATTACAAAGATACAGTTCACAGAAGAGAATACCAATATCTGGATAGAGAACAGCTTTGTTGGCGAGAAGTGGCATCTAACCCATGACCATGTGATAACAGGTGTGCCGGAGAATGACTGGGAGATTAGTCTTGAGCCGGGCGAGTGTATCGACGTGGTGCCTGTTGGAGATGACGATTACGAGATTCGCCGCTATCATATAGATGAACCGCTGAACAGCAATGCTCTGGCAGAGCGGGCAAATCTGCGCAGGCTGTTTGCCCAGCGTCGTGAGTACCGCAGACAGAACTGGTCTGCATTGGCACGAAACTGGCGGCATAGTGTGTTCTATCAGTTAGACCTCGCTGATGCCCAGGAGGAATTCCGCAGCGAAGGTATCCCCATGCCGGAGTCTCTTCCTGACGATGCCCCGCTGCTGATCCGCATCCACAATGCGATGTTTCGTGGTGAGAGCGAAAAGGCTTTCGGTCTGCTGCGTGAAGGCCTGATTCAGAATGTCGCAAAAAAACCGTCCCTCTGTGCGATGGATGATCAGATTGTGTGGGGGCGCTCTCCTGTCAGGATTGATATCGCTGGAGGCTGGACAGACACTCCGCCTTACTGTCTGATGGAGGGTGGAAACGTCATTAACCTTGCGATAGAGATCAACGGCCAGCCGCCGTTGCAGGTATATGTGAAACCGTCGAAGGAGTATCGTATAGTGCTCCGGAGCATTGACCTCGGAGCAATGGAGGTAGTGGAGACTGTCGACCAGCTCACCGACTTCATGCACGTCGGTTCTCCTTTCTCCATCCCCAAGGCCGCTCTCGTACTTGCCGGCTTCGGAAATTCTTCTTGCGTCCCTTCGGTAGCAAGCGGCAAGCCGATTACTTGCGTCCCTTCGTCATCAACCGCTCCCTCGTGCATTAACATTTCTCCTTCCTCCTTCCTCCTTCCTCCTTCCTCGAAAACCCCTTCCTCTTCTCTCTCCTCTCAGCTCGAATCCTTCGGCTCTGGCATCGAACTGACCCTCCTCTCCGCCATCCCTGCAGGCAGTGGCCTTGGTACTTCAAGCATTCTGGCTGCAACGGTATTAGGAGCCCTCAACGACTTCTGTGGCCTTGGGTGGGACAAGAACGAGATAGGCTATCGCACTCTTATGTTAGAGCAGATGCTGACCACTGGCGGAGGCTGGCAGGATCAGTTTGGCGGCATCCTCGGAGGCGTGAAACTGCTGCAGACGAGTAGGGGATTCGATCAGAGCCCTAAGGTGAGATGGTTGCCCAATGACCTTTGGACCCAGCCGGAATACCGCTCCTGTCATCTACTTTATTATACTGGTATCACCCGTACTGCCAAGAGCATCCTTGCTGAGATAGTGCGGCGTATGTTCCTCAATCACGGTGGTGAGCTCCGTCAGCTGCGTGAGATGAAGGAGCACACGATGGAGATGTATGAGGCGATACAGCAGAACGACTTCCGCAGGATGGGACTCCTGATGCGTAAGACTTGGATTCAGAACCAGGCTCTTGACTCAGGCACCAATCCTCAGTCAGTATCGTGCCTTACCGACCTCATCGATGACCTCTGCTTAGGCTATAAGCTCCCCGGTGCAGGCGGTGGCGGCTACCTTTATATGATAGCCAAGGACCCCGAGGCAGCTGTCCGCATCAGGCAGATACTGTCGGAGAACGGCACCAACCGCAATGCCCGGTTTGTGGATATGTCACTGTCTACCACCGGACTTCAAATAAGTAGGAGTTGATGGATTTCAGGACGATAGTTGATATTCCTAAGCCGGACTTCGAGATTGGTCCCTGCGAGGAGATGCTCTTCGTTGGGTCTTGTTTTGCCGACAATATCGGCAAGCGTTTCCAAGAGGAGAAATTCCCTTCTATAGTTAATCCTTACGGTGTGATGTACAATCCCGCCAGCATCCTCCACACCATCACCCGTCTCCTTCCTCCTTCCTCGATAAAAACCACCATCCTCACCCTCGGTACCAACCACATCTACCGCCTGAACTCCACAGGCGAAATCGTCGACAACTGCCAGAAGCGCCCCCAGTCACTCTTTTCTGAAGAGCAACTCACTGTTGGGGAGTGTGCCGACTATCTGATGCAGGCCGTCACCCTTCTCAGGGAGAAGAATCCCGAGATGCATATCATCCTCACCGTGAGTCCTATCAGATATCGTAAGTACGGCTATCACGGCTCTCAGCTCTCCAAGGCGACACTCCTGCTTGCAGTACATGAAGTATGTGCTACGATGCCTAATGCTGTGACGTATTTCCCTGCCTACGAGATATTGAACGACGAGCTGCGTGACTATCGCTTCTACAAGTCCGACATGCTTCACCCTTCAGACCAGGCGGTGGAGTATATCTGGGAGCGCCTGGTAGAGACTTATTTCTCTGAAGAGGCAAGGCGATTCCTCGATGAGTGGCGCCCCATCAAACAGGCGCTGGGGCATAAGCCTTTCGACCCACAATCGGAGGATTATAAGGCTATGATGGATAAAACAATGTTAAAAATAGCTGAACTACAGAAAAAATATCCTACCTTTGCACTATAATTTGAAACAACATGGTAAAATACTCTATTATTAAGATAGCAACACTCATCGGTGCCCGCCGCATTGGCGATACCGATGCACAGATAGGTTGGCTGCTCACTGACAGCCGTTCGTTGTGTTTTCCAGAAGAGACACTGTTCTTTGCTCTGAAGTCTGCCCGTAATGACGGACATAAGTATATCAGTGACCTTTATCGTCGTGGCGTGCGCTGCTTCGTAGTGGAGTCGCGCGGAATGCAGGAGTACTGTGCTGGCTGGGCCGGTGAGATGAAGGATGCCAACTTCCTCATCGTACCCTCGCCCCTTGCGGCACTGCAGAGACTGGCAGAGCGCCATCGTGACGAGTTTGATATCCCCATTGTGGGTATTACGGGCTCTAATGGCAAGACGATGGTGAAGGAGTGGCTCTATCAGGTGCTCCTGCCTTCGCAGAAGATCGTGCGCTCGCCTAAGAGCTACAACTCCCAGATCGGCGTGCCTCTCTCGGTGTGGCTGCTGAACGAGCAGACGGAGGTAGGCATCTTTGAGGCAGGCATCTCCGAGCCGGGAGAGATGATGGCTCTACGTGACATCATCCAGCCGACGGTGGGAGTGTTCACCTCATTAGGCTCTGCCCATCAGGAGAATTTCCGCTCGATGGAGGAGAAGTGTATGGAGAAACTGGAGCTGATGCACGACACGCAGGCGATGATCTACTGTTCTGACAATGACGTCGTGAGCCGTTGTATCCGTCGCATGCAGTACAAGGGTGAGAAGATAGCCTGGTCGCAGTGTGACGAGCAGGTGGCATTCTTCGTGAAGGCTATCGACGCAGGCAGGATATCCTATCGCTACAAGGGCCATGATGCAGTCTTCGAGATTCCGTTCAGCGACGAGGCCTCGATAGAAGACTGTATCACGTGTGCTGCCACAGCCCTGTATCTGGGCGTCACTCCAGAGCAGCTGGCAGAGCGGATGCCCTCACTGGAGCCTGTGGCAATGCGCCTGGAGGTAAAGGAGGGGCAGAGGGGATGTATCCTTATCAACGACTCGTATAACTCGGATATCAATTCACTCGACATCGCCCTCGACTTCATGGTGCGCCGTGAGCGGCAGGGGGAGGGAGCGTCGGCTGGCACTGCATCAAGGAAGACGCTGATACTCAGTGATATGTATCAGACGGGACTCACTCCCGAACAGCTCTATACCCAGGTGTCCGACCTTTGCGTGAAGCGGGGGGTAAGCAGATTCATCGGTATAGGCCCCGACCTTTCGGCTCAGGCGGACAAGATACAGATAGCCGACAAGCAGTTCTTCCTCGATGTGCGGCATTTCCTCACAAGCGATGTGTTCAGCAGTCTGCGTGACGAGCTGATTCTGCTGAAGGGTGCCCGCAGATTCGGGTTCGACCAGATAACAGAGCAGTTGGAACAGAAGGTTCACGAGACAATACTCGAGGTGAACCTCAATGCCGTAGTGGACAATCTGAACTACTACCGTTCGTTTCTGAAGCCTGAGACCAAGATGGTATGCATGATCAAGGCCGATGCCTACGGAGCCGGATCTGTGGAGATAGCGAAGACGCTGCAGGACCATCGTGTGGACTATCTCGCTGTGGCAGTAGCCGATGAAGGAGTCACTCTGCGCAAGGCAGGCATCACTGCGAATATCATGATCATGAATCCGGAGATGACGGCCTTTAAGACGATGTTCGACTACGACCTTGAGCCTGAGGTGTATTCATTCCGTCTGCTCGATGCCCTTGTCAAGGCAGCACGTAAGGAGGGAATCACGGGGTGGCCTGTACATATCAAGCTCGATACAGGCATGCACCGCTTAGGCTTCGACCCTGAGAATGACATACCGGAGCTCATCGATCGCCTAAGGCATCAGAATGCTGTCATCCCCCGCTCGGTGTTCAGCCATTTTGTGGGATCCGACAGTGACGGCTTCGATGATTTCTCTGCACGTCAGTTCGAACTCTTCGACAAGGGCAGCCGTCAGCTTCAGGCTGCATTCTCGCATAAGATTCTGCGGCACATGGACAACTCGGCAGGCATTGAGCACTTCCCGGAGCGCCAGATGGATATGTGTCGACTGGGCTTGGGGCTGTATGGTGTCGACCCTCGTGACAACAGGATACTTAATACCGTATCGACGCTGAAGACCACCATCCTTCAGATGCGCCATGTGCCGGCGGGCGACACCGTAGGATATAGCCGGAAAGGCAAGATAGAGCGTGACTCGGTGATTGCCGCTATTCCTATAGGATATGCTGACGGGCTGAACCGCCATCTGGGCAACCGCCATTGCTATTGCCTGGTGAATGGTCAGAAGGCGGAGTATGTGGGCAATATCTGTATGGATGTTGCGATGATTGACGTCACTGGCATCGACTGTCATGAGGGCGACAAGGTCGAGATATTCGGAGAGCATCTGCCTGTCACTGTGCTTTCAGACGTCATCGACACTATCCCATACGAGGTGCTCACAGGAGTGTCTCATCGGGTAAAGCGGGTGTACTTCCAGGATTGAGGATACTCTTCCGGCCCACTACGGCAGATGTGAAATTCGTACCTTTGAGCCAAAATTACGGTGAGAATGAAAAAGTTTTGGATGATTTCCCTTCTTATGCTTTCTGCAGTATCAGTAGTGGCCGATGACGATGTGTTCACTGTGGCAACGCTTAATGTCGACGGTCTGCCAACCCATATCCTCGGCATCAATATCAATCCCGACGGTCCTGGCGGCGAGACGTGGCGTACCGGTGGCTATCTGGCTCAAAAAGGCTATGACATCATCGGTGTACAGGAGGATTTCAACTATGATGAAGAGCTGCGTACTCCACTTGAGATGACCCACAACTTTGGTGAGTGGCAGGGTGAAATCGATTTTGACTTCAGCAATGTGTTCGACGTGTTATTCCGCGGCGGGCGTTTCAGTACCGATGGGCTGCGCATGTTTTGGCGCAAGCAGCATATACTGGAGTCGGAGGAGACTACGGCCTGGAATGACAGCTATGGCAAGTTCGACCACTGCTGGGATGCCATCGTCATCAAGGGCTTCCATCGTTGCGAGATGACTCTCAGCAGCGGGCTGCAGGTTGTGGTCTACGACATGCACATGGATGCCAGCACCGATTTCGACGAGGCTATGGGCAATGACGGGGGAGACATTGACGCCCGTCGCAGCCAGTGGGTACAGTTGCGCGAAGAAGTGCTGGCACGTCTCGACGAGCGCCCCGTCATCCTCTTAGGCGACATGAACAGCCTCTATCCGCGAGACAGCATTCAGGCGCTCTTCATCGACCCTATCAATGCTACAGGACAGCATGAGGTCTCTGACACCTGGGTAGAGTATGAGCTTGGAGGCCAGTATCCAGCCGTAGGCAGCGGTGACAGGAATGTGGCTTATGCCAATGGAGAGGTGCTCGACAAGATACTGTATATCAATCCTGTTATAGGTACTCGCCTGAAGCTTGAGGCTTATCGGTTGGGAACCGACTATACCTACGACGACGGAACCCCGATGGGCGATCATTATCCCGTTTCGGCCACCTTCAGCATCGAGCGTGAGTCGTCATCAGGCATCAGTTCCGTCAGGTCGGAATCGCCTTCAGCTGTATATTCTCTTGACGGCCGTCGTCAGCACCGCCTGCTCCGAGGCCTGAATATAGTGAGAGACGGAAAGGGACGGACAAGGAAGGTCATCGTAAGATAGTCATTTCCTGTCTGTAAGAAGAGAAATATACTACCGGTAATGCGCGCAATTCTAGATGTTATCCGGCAATATCCCTCTTGTTAATGTCTGCTCCTCCCTCCTTTCATTTCATGATGCAAAGGTACAAAAATTTCGTGTATCTACCAAATTTTTCTCGAAAAAAAGCACAAAAAAACACTTCGTGAAAAATCAGCAGTCTTTGTGGCAAAATACCAGTTCGGGACTCCACAACCATTACATACTGATAGTCAATACGTTACGTATTGACCCCCGAATATTTATGTATAGGATTTTGGTATTCATATTGCAAAGGTAGGTATTATTTGCGAAAATGCCAAATAAATCAGGGAAAAAGTTATATGTAGCACACGGGGGCGAGGGTCGGTCCACCTTGTGTACCCCTGTTTCAGATTTCAGATTTCAGTTTTAAAATTGGGAGGGGGAGATGTAGTAGTAAGATAGTAATATATAATATAATTATATAATAATATATATAATATATATATTATATATATTATTACTTTCATAATCCCCCGTATCGACCATGCAAATAAATAACTGAAATCTGAAATCTGAAACACTTAATGCTAATAAAAACAAGAAAGTGTTTTTTTGTGCTTTTTTTCGAGAAAAATTTGGTAGATACACGAAATTTTTGTACCTTTGCAGTGTCAATGAAAGGAGGAACAAGGACGGTCATTAATAGAAGAAATTGCGAGCATTAAATCTAGAAATTGCGCGCATTAATGGTAGCAAGATTTTCCCTTAATACCCCGCCCGAAGCCTGTTTCTGAGACATAGAGAGAATTGACTAAATTATTTAACAATATAAAAACGAAATTAGACTATGGCAATATAAGTAATACAAGTTTCGCATGTACGAGAAGACTAGGAGCTGAACTCCCAGTCTACAAAGAGCAAGCGAGTTTGCGAAAGTTGAAAAGTAATCTTAGAAACTTACTAAACGATAGGCTTGATGATGCGCTTGGTCATACCTACTGCTCCCGTGGGGCACACCAGACGGCAGAGGTGACAACCTACGCACTTGGTGCCTACGATGTGGGGCTGGCGGAGCCCGGTGTCGAACGTGATGGCCTGATGACCCCCGTCGTGGCAGGAGATATAGCAGCGCCCGCAGCCGATGCAGCGATCACGATCGATCTGGGGATACACGACGGTCTCGCGGTCGAGGTCGGACGGCAGCACGAAATTAGGCAGCTGCTCGCCGACGAGCGACTCCAACTGGCTCACGCCGCGCTCGGCCATATAGGTCTGAAGGCCCAGCACGAGGTCGTCGATGATGCGATAGCCGTACTGCATCACGGCGGTACACACCTGTACGTTGCGACAGCCCAGCTGCAGGAACTCCAGTGCGTCGCGCCACGTCTCGATGCCGCCGATGCCGCTCAGCTCAGCATCGTGCATCGACGGGCAGGATGCCATCTCGTAGATATGCCGCAGGGCTATCGGCTTGACGGCTCGCCCGCTGTAGCCCGATATGGTGTGATGCCCGCTCACCTTAGCCTCGGGCGACATAGTGACGCTCTTGATGGTGTTGATGGCAGATATGGCGTCGGCTCCCGCTGCACATGCTGCCTGTGCCGGCTCGGTGATTTGGGTGATGTTGGGTGTCATCTTGGCGATGACGGGTATCCTCACGCTGCGCTTCACGCAGGCCGTAAAATGGCCTACCAGCTGGGCATCCTGCCCCACGTCGCTGCCCATGCCCTTCTGCCGCATCTGCGGGCACGAGAAGTTCAGCTCTATGGCATCGCAGCCTGCCGCCTCAGACAGCCTCGCCAGCTCGACCCACTGCTCCTCGGTCTGACCCATGATGCTTGACACTACGACCTTGCCCGGATAGTTCTGCTTCAGCCTGTATAGGAAGGCGAAATCCACGTCGATAGGATTCTCCGACAGCTGCTCCATATTGCGGAAGCCTGCCAGCGGCCCGCCGCCCTCCTTGACGGCATCGAAACGGGGCGACACCTCGCGGATGTCCTGCATACAGATGGTCTTGTAGAATACGCCCGCCCAGCCCATGTCGAAGGCCCGGGCCACCATCTCGTAGTTGGTGCAGACGGCCGACGAGGCCAGGAAGAAGGGATTCTCGCAGGGGATACCTGCAAAGCGGATGGCGAGAGAGGGCATCGGCTCGCAGCGACTGGCAGCCTGCTCAGGTGCAGGGCCCGGAGCGCGCAGCAGCTCTCTGAGCCTGATAGGTCCGCCGTAGTGGATGCAGGCCTGCTCAGCCCGCTCAAGGTCGGCCTCGCTGCAGGACGCTGTCCACCGCCACGCATTAGCGGCGTTATCAAACCTGATGGCCCGCACTGCACGTGCCGGGTCACCCGTCGGGCACGCTTTGGTGCAGGGAGCATCCTCGCACATCAGGCAGCGTGCAGCCTCTTCTTTGTGGTATAGCTGTAGGGTTGTCATTTGTTTATGATTGATTAAAAGAACATCGTCGGAAGAGGAATGTGCCCGCTGCTGGGAAAGTCAGGCCTTCAGCCGGTCAGGAGCGGGTGTCGCTTTACTCGTCGAACATCGTGGCAAAGATAGGAAAAATTTTCGAAAGTTCCAAATTTTAGCACAACTTTCTCTCTCCCGAAATGCAATTTCACCCGTAATTACGTCAGGATAGCCAGTGGAATATACTGTGGTATGGGAAAAAAGCACAGCGAAATGAATGTTTTTATCTGTTTAAATGCCTTTAATTGGAAAATATTTTGTAACTTTGTCGCCGTAAACAGAAATTGTAAAATCAACATAAACGCAAATGAAAAGGCTTTTATTGGGAGACGAGGCAATAGCTCAGGGAGCACTCGATGCAGGACTGAGCGGTGTCTATGCCTATCCGGGCACTCCCTCGACGGAAATCACAGAGTATATCCAAGACTCTCCATTGGCAAAGGAGCGCGGCGTGCACAGCCGCTGGTCTACTAATGAGAAGACGGCTATGGAGGCGGCTCTCGGCATGTCGTATATGGGCAAGAGGGCGCTGGTGTGTATGAAGCACGTGGGACTGAACGTATGTGCAGACCCGTTTGTGAACTCAGCGATGACGGGTACCAACGGCGGACTCGTAGTGCTCGTGGCCGACGACCCATCGATGCACTCCTCGCAGGACGAGCAGGACAGCCGCTTCTACGGCAAGTTCGCCATGATACCCACGCTGGAGCCCAGTTCGCAGCAGGAGGCCTACGACATGATGGACGAGGCTTACGAGCTATCGGAGAAGATGCACCTGCCAGTACTGATGAGAGTGACCACGCGCATGGCTCACTCGAGGGCTGTGGTGGAGGTGAAGGACTTGCCCAGAGAGCAGAACGCACTGAACTACGACGCTCAGGCCTCAAACTGGGTGCTGCTGCCTGCCTTCGCACGCAAGCGCAACGTCGTAGTGACGGGGCAGCAGTCTGTGCTCGAGCAGATGGCGGTAGAGAGCAAATATAATAAGTATATCGATGCCGACGACCATAAGATGGGAATCATCGCCAGCGGTATAGCCTACAACTACCTTATGGAGTGCTATCCGCAGGGATGCCCGTTCCCCGTGCTGAAGATATCGCAGTATCCTATCCCGAAGCAGCTTATCCGCAGGATGACCGACGACTGCGAGTTTGTTCTCATCGCCGAGGAGGGTCAGCCGTTTATCGAGGATCAGGTACGTGGCGTGATGCCCGGCAACGCTGTCATCAAGGGGCGCCTCACGGGCGAGCTGCCGCGCACCGGCGAGCTCAATCCCGACTGCCTGAAGAGGGCGCTCGGCATAGAGAGCAGTGAGAGCTATGCTCCCTGCGAGGATGTTACTCCGCGCCCGCCCGCACTATGTCAGGGCTGCGGCCACAGGGATGTGTACACCGCACTCAACGAGGTGCTGAAGGAGTATCCTAATGCCCGCGTGTTCGGCGACATCGGCTGCTACACACTCGGATTCCTGCCTCCATACAAGGCTATACACTCATGCGTAGACATGGGCGCATCGATCACTATGGCAAAGGGAGCATCCGATGCAGGACAGTGGCCTGCGGTAGCCATCATCGGCGACTCTACCTTCACGCACTCGGGCATGACAGGACTGCTGGACGCCATCAACGAGAATGCCGACATCACGGTGATCATCTCCGACAACCTGACAACGGCGATGACCGGAGGACAGGACTCGGCAGGCACAAACAAGTTTGAGGCCATCTGCAAGGGCCTCGGACTGAGCGAGGAGCACCTCAAGGTGGTCAACCCCATACCGAAGAACATGCCGGAGATCACGCAGGCCATACGCGACGAGATCAACTATCACGGCGTGAGTGTCATCATCCCGCGACGTGAGTGCATGCAGACGCTGCAGCGACACCTGAAGCAGAAGAAGGCTGCCGGGAAATAGTAAACAGCTAAAAGAGTAAGACAAAATGAAAACTGACATAATACTTTGCGGAGTAGGAGGACAGGGTATCCTCTCCATAGCTACCATCATCGGCGAGGCTGCCATGAAGGAGAATCTGTATATCAAGCAGGCCGAGGTGCACGGAATGTCGCAGAGAGGCGGTGACGTGCAGTCGAACCTGCGCATCTCGAGCGACCCCATCGCCAGCGACCTCATACCACTCGGAGGGGCCGACGTCATCATATCGATGGAGCCGATGGAGGCGCTGCGCTATCTGCCATTCTTGGCTAAGGACGGATGGATCATCACATCGAGCACTCCTTTCGTGAATATACCCAACTATCCTGATATAGAGACTATTAAGGCTGACCTCGGCAAGATCGAGAACGTGATAGTGCTCGACATCGAACAGGCTGCTAAGGACAACGGCGTGCCCCGTAGCGCGAACGTCATACTGCTGGGAGCTGCACAGAAGGCTCTGGGCATCGAGTACGACAAGCTGGAGGATGCCATCCGCCGAGTGTTCGGGCGCAAGGGTGAGGCAATAGTAGAAGCAAACATCAAGGCGCTGGCTATCGGCCGTGCCGCTCAGAAATAAGATAATGGCAGATATGAATACTCCGATAAAGAAGGAGATAGTAGACCGACTCGTGGCGGAGCTTGGCATCAAGGACTTTGCCAAAGCCACCATCCGGGAGGTGAAGCAAGTGGCTGCCAAGGCTGAGAAGGCGAGTGGGGTAGAGTTTATCAAGATGGAGATGGGTATCCCAGGACTGCCTGCAGCCAAGGTTGGAGTGGACGCACAGATAAAGGCCCTTCAGGACGGTATCGCCCACAGCTATCCCGACATTCAGGGAGCACCGGTACTGAAGGAGGCTGCATCGCAGTTTGTAAAGGCTTTCATCGGCGTTGACATCAAGCCAGAGGGCTGTGTGCCGGTGAGCGGGAGCATGCAGGGCACATTCGCATCATTCCTCACATGCTCGCAGCGCGACAGGAAGAAGGACACCGTGCTCTTCATCGACCCCGGATTCCCCGTGCAGAAGATGCAGCTGCAGGTGATGGGAGTGAAGTATGAGACCTTCGACGTGTATGACTATCGCGGGGAGAAGCTCGGACCTAAGCTCGAGAGCTATCTCGCCAAGGGCAATATCTGTGCCATCGTATATTCCAACCCGAACAATCCTTCGTGGATCTGTCTGCGTGAGGAAGAGCTGAAGGTGATAGGAGAGCTGTCGACAAAATACGATGCCATCGTGATGGAAGACCTCGCATATTTCGCTATGGACTTCCGTAAGGATCTCTCAACGCCTTTCGAGGCTCCATATCAGGCGACGGTGGCAAGGTACACTGACAATTACATGTTGCTCATCAGCGGTTCGAAGGCATTCAGCTATGCCGGAGAGCGTATCGGAGTGACATGCATCTCTGACGCACTGTTCCACCGTCATTTCGACGACCTGTCTGAGCGCTACCAGGGGCTGCCGTTCGGTCCTGTATTCTCTACGCGTATGCTCTATGCACTTAGTTCCGGCACAAGCCACAGTGCACAGTATGCCCTCGCTGCGATGCTGAAGGCTGCCTACGAAGGGAGATACGACTTCCGCAAGGAGATAAGCGTGTATGGCGAGCGGGCAAGGAAGCTCAAGGAGATATTCTGCCGGCACAACTTCTATGTGGTCTACGACAAGGATCTAGACGAGCCTATTGCCGACGGCTTCTATTTCACGATAGGCTACCCGGGGATGACTTCAGGAGAGCTGGCACTCGAGCTGATGTACTACGGTGTGTCGGCGATATGCCTGATAACATGTGGCTCGGAACAGGAGGGGCTCAGGGTATGCACCTCGTTTATCGAGGATCATCAATACGATATCCTCGAGGAGCGGATGCGGATATTCGAGCAGAACAATCCGAGATAATCAGAAAGAAGCCCCCGGATTCCGGGGGCTTCTTCTATTTCTTCTTTGGCTTGTCTTTCTTTTTCTTCTTCTTGTCCTTTGTCGGCTTATCCGAATCATCGGGTGACATGTCTATCGGCTTGAAGTGAAACTCATTCTCGTTGAGGTTTCTTATCTCGTAAGCTCCGGCTTTCTTGCCTGTGTACTTGCTCCTGAGCTTTACGAACTTCTTCTCTGCATCCTTTCGGTTCAGGGCAAAGATCACGACGCAAGTGGTGTGGGGCTTCTTCATGTTGTGGCTGAAGTAGTCGCGCAGCTGGTTAGAGTATCCGCTTCTGCCAAGAAGGAACTTGGTCTTGCTGTCGTACCATACGCTGTCGACAGTCTGTATGTCTGTGAAATATACCACAGAGTCGGTGAAGTTGGCCACAAAGCCGAACATATATGCCTTTGGCGTCACTACAGGTGCGGCAGTGGCCTTAATAGTGCCGAGCATCATCAGCAGGATGAGCGGCAGGGTGAATCTACTGAATTTCATTATCCTAAAAATGTCTTTAATATTTTATTCTTTGTACATGTGCGCAGGCGTCGTATCGCTTTCTCCCTTATCTGGCGTACTCGCTCGCGGGTAAGTCCGAACTTGGTGCCGATCTCCTCAAGGGTAAGCTCCTGCTGGTTGATGCCGTAGAAGGCTTCCACCACGTTGCGCTCACGCTCATTGAGGCATTTCAGGGCATTGTTGATCTCTGCCCTGAGCGACTCTGCCACAAGCTCTCGGTCGGCCATAGGGGCATCGCTGTTCACAAGCACGTCGAGAAGGCTGTTCTCTTCGCCGTCGATGAAGGGAGCGTCTACCGACACGTGGTGGCCGCTGGCTGTTATGGCCTCGTCAACCTTGTCCTCGGGGATGTCGAGCTGCTCGGAGATCTCCTCGATAGAGGGCTTGCGCTCGTTCTCCTGCTCAAACTTGTTGAGGATCCTGTTGATCTTGTTCACAGAGCCTACCTGATTCAGTGGCAGTCGTACAAGGCGGCTCTGCTCCGCTATGGCCTGCAGGATGCTCTGGCGAATCCACCATACAGCGTATGAGATAAACTTGAAACCACGAGTCTCGTCGAATTTCTCAGCGGCCTTTATCAGACCCAGATTACCCTCATTGATGAGGTCAGGGAGTGACAGACCCTGATTCTGATACTGTTTTGCCACAGAAACGACAAAGCGGAGATTTGCCTTCGTTAGTCGTTCCAATGCCTTTCGGTCACCATTACGGATCTTCTGTGCGAGTTCCACCTCTTCCTCTACCGTGATCATTTCCTCCTTGCCTATCTCCTGAAGATACTTGTCAAGTGCCTCACTCTCACGGTTGGTGATCGATTTTGTGATTTTCAGTTGCCTCATGTCGTTGTTAGTTATTTAGCTAAGGTGCAAAGTTAAGGTAAATAATCGTAACGACCAAAAAAAAGCCGCAAATTTTTACATTTGCGACCTTTTTTCCTTAATTTTTACTCTTTGATGGCGATTTTTTTACTTTTATTCGTCCTCAAGAGGCACTGCGAAGTAACCCTTCTTGCCGGTCGGATAGATACCCTGTATGTAGAGAACAGGCTCCTTCGACTTCGATGCGTCCTTCACAATCTTCTGCAGATCGTTGATGGCCCTTATGCTCTGGTCGTTGACTTTCTGGATGATGAATCCCTGAGGAACGCCTGCATCCTTTAGCTTGCCGCCGCTGACCTTCATCACCTGCAGACCGTAGCCGATATTAAGCTGCTCCTTCTGTGAGTCGGACACTGGGCGGAAGGTGCCTCCGAGTATGTCGAGGTCGGCATCCTTCACTACCTTAGTATTACCCTTCTCGTTCTTGAGGGTGAGAGTAGCACTCTTCTTCGACTTGTTGCGCAGGTAGCTGATGGTGATCTTGTCGCCTGGGCGCTTCTGGGCGATGATGTTCTGAAGCTCACCGAACTGAGTCACCTTCTGTCCATTGATGTGGGTGATGACGTCACCTTCCTTCAGACCTGCATCTGCTGCTGCACCGTCCTCAATGACCTTTGCAACGTAGATACCCTCCATAGTGCCGAGGTCGATCTCCTTGCCTTCTTCCTTCTGGGCATCTACATATACGTTGACGTCAGAGCCCTGTATGCCTATCATTGCACGCTGTACGTTTCCGTACTTCTTCAGGTCGTCTACCACCTTGTTCATGATGGTTGTAGGAATGGCGAATCCGTAGCCGATGTTTGAGCCGGTCTGAGAATAGATCATAGCATTGATGCCGATGAGGGCTCCATTGGTGTTTACGAGAGCACCGCCTGAGTTACCTTGGTTGATGGCTGCATCTGTCTGTATCATTGACGATACGCCCTGACCCATAGAACGGGCTTTGGCAGAGACGATACCGGCCGTAACGGTGTTGTTCAGTCCAAGAGGGTTGCCTACTGCAAGTACCCATTCTCCTACCTTCACGTCGTCGGAGTTGGCTATCTGAATAGCTGGCAGGCTCTTGGCATCGATCTTTATCAGTGCAAGGTCGGTAGTGGCGTCGGCACCGATGATGCGGGCAGAGTACTCCTTGTTGTCATTGAGTGTCACCATCAGTTCGTCGGCACCGTCGACTACGTGATTGTTTGTAACGATATATCCGTCTGTAGAGATGATCACACCAGATCCGGCACCAACACGTTTAGGAGTCTGGACCTGACGCTGGCGGCGACCGCCGTTGCCTTGTCCCTGGCCTCTTCCGAAGAATCCGCCGAATGGGTCAGAGAAGAAATCCTCGAAAGGATCGGAGTATTCTACGGTCTGCACCTTAGAGTTCTGGGTGTTCTTGATGTATACCACGCAAGGCAGAGCCTTCTCTGCTGCATAGGTAAGGTCCACGGGCTGGCCTGCCGGCATAGATGTCACAACGGGTGACTGTGCAGGAGTGGTGGCTGCGTTAGTCTTGTTGAATGCAACAACAGACAATACAAGTGCTACTGCGCATACGGCTGGAGTAGCTACATTTACGATCTTTTTCATATTTGCGTTCATTTTGTTATGATTTTAAATTCGACATTTTGTTCACTCTGAGCAGTCCCAATGAGGGGCACTCATCGTTTTCGAATGCAAAGATAGGGGCATTTTTCGTGAAACTGACAAATTGTCGTTATATTTTGTCCCATTTTAACACTTCTGCCACAGTTTTAAAAGCAATTTGCGTTTAACAGTTGAATTCTTAAATTGTTGATAAAATTAAGGAATA
>DGTJ01000088.1 GCA_002393725.1 Prevotella sp. UBA4339
TTGAATTTTTAACGAACTATTGATAACAAAAACATATATCAAAATAGGCAGAATTTATTTAACTTTGCAAAAAAATAATTTATGAAAAAGATTATTTTATTAATTGCTATTCTCTGTTGCACGAAATGTGTGGCGGAAATTAGAACAAACTCGCTCTGCTCCGACACGTGTAAAACAAAGAAAACCGACAGAAACAAGTCGTTTTGTTCACCGAAACTAAAAGCAGATACACTACTGCTAAAGATTGGACCAAATGGTAATTCTCCCACTATCCCCGAAGAGAAATGGCCATCCAAGGCAAAAGCTATACCTATTAGAAGAACTTAGTATATCTTGGGAAATATTTCGTCAATCCAATATAATTTGCTAAATTTGCCGCAGAATATCGTCTACTCAACGGGAAAGAGTGCGACATACACGTATGATGCGGCAGGAAGGAAGCTGCGCGTGGTGTACACGAATCCAGGCAGTACAACAGACTATTGCGGTAATATGGTATACGAAGGAGGAACACTGAATCAGATAGTGGTTGACGGCGGTTACATCACCTTCAACAGCTCGACACCTGTCTATCATTATTTTAATATAGTAATAGAGGAACATGGTTGGAAATAAAATGCAATTGTTAGTAATTGCTCTTTTGTTTATTTGCGGATGCTCAAATAATGCAAAGAAAACAGCACTGGCTGAGTTTATCAGTGTGACTGATTCGAGAGCATGCTCAGACACGTTCAATATCAACGAGTCCGGACGTAGGGTTCATTCAAGTCAGAGGCTTGTAGAATTGTGCTATTTAATACACAATCATACTGATTATAAAATGTTCCTTCCTATACAGACATGGAGCGACAGTACCATAAAATCGCATATCGATGTCTTGTTAGTGGAGAAGACAGACACCATACATCCCCATTTTTATGTAAAAAAGAATCCCTACAACTCAAATTATATAAATGCTGGGGAATCCATGATGCTATTTGTGACAATTAGCCAATTCCCAAGATGGTGTAAAAAGGGAATAGATATTGACATGAGCATCGATTCGATTTTAGATAGAATCCATTTAAAGTATCTTAAAAGTTCTGAAGATAATAATAATGATTTCAGAATTCAGGATGTTGAATTTGGTCGGTCGCCTCAATATTATTATGAGATACCACAAGACAAATCTATATTGACAGAAATTCATAAGGATAGGATATTAGTTCGACAAGCAATCAATAATAATTCTAAACAATACAAATAATGAAAAAACTCTATTACTTGATATTTTTTGACGGTCAGCTGGCATACGACGCCAGGCCTGAGTACGAGTCTGACACCTTACCTTCAGACCGTGCGGCGGGAGTTACGGGTGACACCGGGGTCACCGTATTCTGGTAAGCCCTCGCGTACCGCGCACGCATATACGCAGTACGCGAGAAGTCATACAGATATAGTGACCCCCGTGCCCCCCAAAGGAAGAAAAGGAGATAGAAAGGATGAATCAGAAGGAGATAAAAAGGAGAAAAGAGTATGAAGGCAATGCCGAAACAACAATTGGCGGATGCAGCAGGAGTGAGCGTTAAGGTGCTGATGAGCTGGTGCCGAAGGTACGGCAGGGAACTGGCGAGGCACGTACCTCGACACCGACGACCCACGTAGCTCGAAGGGCTCGACCCACGTACCTCGGACACCGCGACCCACGTAGCTCGTCACAGCGCGCGCAAAGGCGCAGAAGGACTGTCCACGAATAAAAGACGCGGTACGCGAGTATGCCGACCTGCAGCCGTAATAAAAAAGGTGATACTTCAGAAAGGTGATTTTTTCAGGAAATTCATTGCCGTTTCGAGGTTTTTTAGTAAATTTGCATCCGACAACTGTTACTTCATCAAAAAATTCAACTACATTAAAAATATCCAATCATGATCAGACAACGACTACTATGGATGCTCACCGCCATCCTCATCTGCGGCTCATCTGCCACGATGCTGACATCGTGCAACCAGAGCGACAACCCTGTAGGGGAGTTCACCAACCCACTCGGAGAATCCGTCTACGGCACATGGTTCGCCATGCAGGAACTTGGCGGCCCAATCAACGGCATCACATGCAAATACGTAGGACAGGCAGCGGAGTTCTATGAAGACGGTTCCGGAGTGTGGTACTTCTTCATGCTCAACGACGTGCACGACCCCGTCTACCTCGCCGGCAGCAGGACAAAGGCCTACGGCAAGTTCCACTACCAGGCGGATGAAGACGGCACCATCACCATACGCCTCGACATAGACCAGGCAAACCAGTTATGGACGATGAGACTGCACGACGGCAAGATCACTGCCCCGCTGACACCTGACGTGATGAGGTCGGCAGACGCCTACCGCGCCAGGACACGGGGAGGCGAGACGGAGACCATCACCCTGCTGCCTGCCACCGCCGAGGAAAGTAGTCTCGTGAACAAGATTGCGGAAACAGCCGACGCTACTGCTCTCCTGAACATCAAACTGGCAGACGCTGAAGGCAAGCCCATCAATGCATCTTCAGTGATAATAGCTGCCAACGGAGCACGGTATACCTTCAACATGGGCGTGCCAACAAGCGAGTACCAACTAAGCTTGGTAGGCATAGACGGCAAGACGCTGCAGGTGGCTGCCACAAACGGAACAGACACATACGTATGCACACAGACAGGGGTGGCTTTCAAGGCAGGAGAGACTTACTCACTGGACCTGAAGCTGACGAAGGTAGAGACCGTACAACTATGGGAGGGCGGACCGAAGTTCGCATCACTCAACATCGGGGCGAACAGCGAGACCGAGACAGGACTGTCGTACGCCTGGGGCGCCGTCACCGACAACAGGCAGCTCGGACTGTGGTACCACTGGCCCTACGCACCGTACTACAATGGCAGCACGGACGGCAAGCAGCAGGCGTGGACAAAGTACAACGGCACCGACCACGACACTCTGCTGCCTGAGGACGATGCTGCGACAGCCAACTGGGGCGCGCCCTGGCGACTGCCTACGGTAGAGGAGGCAGAGAGGCTGACCGACCCCAGATACTGCACCGCACAATGGTATGACGACTACAATGGCTCGGGCAGGGCTGGCATGCTCGTCACCGGAGCGACAGGCGGATATACGGACAAGTCGGTGTTCTTCGCTGCGGGAGGCGGATACAGCAAAGGCAGCGTGGTCTTCGACAAGCAATGCGACTACTGGGCGTCGAAGCTGCACCTGACGAACGCGGCATACTGGAATGCCAGCTTCTTCTGGATGGACGGATGGGGAGGCACGCCGCAGGCAGGCATCAGCTACGGCCTGCGCTGCAACGGAAGGTCAGTACGCCCCGTGAGGGATTAGTGCCGGCTGTCACGCCCCTGGGATATCACGCTCACAGGCATGCTACAAACAACGACCCCCGCTCTGCCGAACGGGGGTCGTATCTATTATATCAGTATCTTCTACATCGTCACTTCCACTACGTGCCTGCCTGAGGAGTAGGGTATCAGCGTGCCGTCGAGGGGCTTGCCGTCGAGAGTGACTGTCTTTACTCCCTTCTGCCGGCCGTTAGGATGGATGGTGATCTCGTATTCTGCCTCGCGGAACTTACGACTGACGGTGTAGTCGGAAGCCGTCTCGGGCAGACAAGGATCGATGCGGATACCGTCGTAGTCGGGCTTGATGCCGAGGATGAACTCAGAGACGGTGTACCACATCCATGCAGCAGTGCCCGTGAGCCATGAGTTCTTACCCTCACCCGGACGGAAGGCATCCTTACCAGCCACCATCTGACAGTTGACGTATGGCTCCACCTTGTGCAGAGTCTGGTATTTCTCCTCAACATACGACGGGAGAATCTTTGCGTAGTGGCTCCAGGCATCGTTGCCGCGACCAGCGAGGCACTCTCCGATGATCACCCAGGGATTGTTGTGGCAGAAGATACCGGCATTCTCCTTATAGCCCTCGGGATAAGAGGATATCTCACCGTATTCGTAGATATACTTGCTGAAGGCAGGGTTGTTGAGCACCATACCGTGCTCGCACTCGAGGTATTTCTTGCAGGAGTCGAGGCTCTTTGCCACAAGTCCTTCCTCTGCCCCTATCTCTGCCATAGTGCACCAGCCCTGCGACTCGATGAAGATCTTTGCCTCGTCGCACTCGTTGGAGCCGATCTTGCGGCCGTAGAAGTCGTAGGCGCGGAGATACCACTCACCGTCCCATCCGTGCTTCTTCACGGCATCAGTCATTGCGTCGACGGCCTTCTGCATGCGCTCTGCCTCAGCGTCCTTGCCTATCTTACGGCATAGGGCTACGTAGTCTTTTCCTGTCACCACGAAGAGTCCTGCAATCATCAGCGACTCTGCCTTGGTACCCTCCGACACGTTCTCTGTGGTCTGGAAACTCTCATTGGGATCCCATGAGAAGCAGTTGAGGTTGAGACAGTCGTTCCAGTCGGCACGCCCGATGAGCGGCAGCTTGTGAGGCCCGAGGTTCTTGATGACATGATCCATCGAGATCTTCAGGTGCTCGAAAAGTGTTACCTCAGAGCCTGGCTCATTGTCGAACGGCACCATCTCGTCGAGGATGGAGAAGTCGCCCGTCTCCTTGATATATGCCACTGTGCCGAAGATGAGCCAGCAGGGGTCGTCGTTGAAGCCCCCGCCGATGTCATTGTTGCCCCGCTTGGTGAGTGGCTGATACTGGTGATAGCATCCTCCGTCGGGGAACTGCGTAGAAGCGATGTCGATGATGCGCTGACGTGCGCGCGGGGGTATCTGGTGTACGAAGCCCACGAGGTCCTGATTAGAGTCGCGGAAGCCCATGCCCCTGCCTACTCCACTCTCGAAGAACGATGCGGAGCGGGAGAAGCAGAAGGTGACCATGCACTGGTACTGGTTCCAGATGTTCACCATGCGGTCGAGTTTGTCGTTGCCGGTCTTGACCTTATATATATTAAGCAGTGCATCCCAGTACTCGCACAGTTCGGCGAAGGCACGGTCTACCTTCTCCGTGGTGTCGAGTTCGGAGATGAGTGCATGAGCCTTCTTCTTGTTGATGACCTGCGGAGCCTCGAACTTCTCGTCCTGCTCGTTCTCGATGTAACCCAGCAGGAATACGAAGTCCTTGCTCTCGCCGGGCTGCAGCTCCACCTCGATATAATGTGATGCTATAGGGCTCCATCCGTGAGCATGCGAGTTGCGGGGCTTGCCTTCCATCACTGCCTGAGGGTCGGCAAACTCGTTGTAGAGTCCCACGAATGTCTCTCGGTCGGTGTCATATCCCTGAATCTCCGTGTTCACATGATAGAAAGCATAGTGATTGCGGCGCTCGCGATATTCGGTCTTGTGATATATGGTGCTGCCCTCGATCTCTACTTCGCCTGTAGAGAAGTTGCGCTGGAAGTTCTCCATATCAGTAGCAGCATTCCAGAGGCACCACTCCTCGAACGAGAAGAGCTTCAGTTTCTTTACCTCCTGCGACTCGTTCTTCAGTGTGAGCTTCTGCACCTCAGCCCACTTCTTCAGGGGCACGAAGAAGAGCACGCTTGCCTCAACACCATTCTTCCTGCCGGTGATGCGGGTGTAGCTCATGCCGTGACGGCACTCATAGAAGTCGAGTGGAGTCTTGCAGGGCTTCCATCCCGGATTCCACACTATTGGCTTGCCAGCCTGCTCGTCCACGATGTAGAAATAGCGCCCTCCATTGTCCATCGGAACATTGTTGTAACGATAGCGTGTGATACGGCGGAACTTGGCATCCTTGTAGAAAGAGTATCCGCCAGCGGTGTTGCTGATTAGTGAGAAGAAATCCTCATTGCCCAGATAGTTGATCCAGGGCCACGGTGTCTGCGGGTCTGTGATGACATACTCGCGATGCTGGTCGTCAAAATGACCATAGCGTTTCTGCTGTTCCATAAATATCCGATTGCTTTAATTTATTTATTTCCTGCTTGCAAAGTTACTAACATATTCCCGAACAGCCAAACAAATCTCCAAAAGATTCTGGCTGCCTTTAGCTCTAAAACGAAATAGTATTATGTTTTGATAAAATATTACTATTGCCGCTCGATGAGTATGCGTGCGTCTACTGCTACGACATTAGAACCGTCGGCGAGCAGTGGATTGATGTCCATCTCCTTGATCTCTGTAGCAAATCGCAGCAGAGTTGACAGGCGAACGATAATCTCAGCATATTTCTGCTCATTGATGCCTTGCTGGCCACGCGTGCCCTTTAGGATCTTATAGCCTCGAAGGGAATGAATCATCGAATAGGCTTCTGCATAGCTCAACGGTGCAAGACCACTGGAGACATCCTTCAGCACCTCTACGAAGATTCCTCCGAGGCCACAGAGCACCACATGCCCGAAGCGGGTCTCGTATTTCGCTCCGATAAACAGTTCCGTACCCTTGAGCATCTTCTGAACCATAACGCCAGTAGCCCCCTCTATCTTCATCATCCTGTCGAACTCAAGCGAGAGGTGCTCGGAAGTACGGATATTAAGTGTCACGCCACCGACATCACTCTTATGTACCGGGCCTACCACCTTTGCCACGACGGGGAATCCCACGCGCTCGGCAAATGCCGCCAGTTCTTCTTTCGACGTGCTGACAATCTCGGGCACCAGGGGTATTCCTGCGCACGACAGCAGTTCGCGAACGGCATCGGGAGCCAGATAACCGCTCTGAATGCCTTCGAACTTCAGGCGATTGGTCTCACGATAGATGATCTCACGTATCTTGGGCACGTCGACGCCATACAGCTCCAGCTCCGACGGTGCCGGCTGCGGGGTCTTCATGATCTGGCTCAGGGCTGTGGCAAGGGTCACCTCGTCGCTGAAGTTCACATGCCCCTTCTTCAGGAACTCGTCGACCTCAGGTCCTGCTGTGTGCAGGCTGGGGAGAATAGGGAAGATTGGTTTCTTGCATTCACGTATCTTCTTGTCGAGACCGTCATAGGCCTCATAGAGCTGGGTCAGTCCGGGAGTACCGTAGATAACTGCTATTGCGTCGATGCCGTCGAACTTGTTCTCGCAGTAGTCGATGATGGTGGTGAGCTGTTCGGGTGTTCCCGTAGCGAGAAAGTCGATGGGATTGGCGACAGACGAGCCTGGGAACAGTTTCGACTTCAATTCGTCGGCAAGCTCACCCTCGATCTTCGGAACATTTAGCCCACCCTTTGAGAGAGCGTCGGTAAGCATCACTCCCGGTCCTCCGGCATGGGTCACAATAGCGAAGTTCCTGCCCTTCAGAGGCGGAAGGGTGAAGATACATCCCACTGTGGTAAGTTCCTCGCGCGAGAAGCATCTCACTATTCCAGCTTTGCGGAACAGAGCCTCAACAGCGGAGTCGCTTGATGCGATGGCACCCGTATGGCTCGACGCTGCCCTGCTGCCACTCTCTGAGGCACCAGCCTTGATAGCAGCTATGCGGCAGCCCTTCCTTATCAGGCTGCCTGCATGGAAGAGCAGCTTGTCGGGATTTGCAATATTCTCGATATACAGCAGCTTTACCTTGGAGTCAGTATCTGGATTGAAGTGCTCATCCATATACTGCAGCACATCCTCAATGCCTATCTGCTTGCCGTTGCCGATACTCCACACGCTGTTGAACTGCAGTCCCTTTATAACAGCACTCTCAAGGATGAATACCGCTGTAGCACCAGAGCCGCTGATAAAGTCGGCACCGCTGGGGTGAAGGTTGGGAATGGGCTTGGTGAAGACACTATGATGATTGCGGTTGAGCAGTCCGATGCAGTTAGGACCGATGAGTGCAGCGCCGTACTTCTCACAGGTGTCGAGAATCCTCTTCTCGAGTTCTGCACCGGCCTTCGTCTCCTCGCCGAAACCGGCAGAGATGATGATGAAGGCGCGGGTCTGCTTCTCCTTCGCCAGCAGCTCCACGTAGTCGGGACAGAACTTTGCCGCCACTACGAGTATGGCCAGTTCGGTAGGGGGAAGTTCCCTTGCATCATGGAAGACCTTGATGCCCTGAACCTCGTCTTCCTTGGGATTCACTATGCGGAGAGTGCCAGAAAAGCCTCCGCTGATAAGATTACGCACAACAGAGCCGCCAGGCTTGTGAACGTTGTTAGAGCCACCGATTACTACGATGCTCTGAGGGTTTAATAGTTCTTGGTTAATCATATTGGTTGCAAAGATAATATAATATTTCATAATTTCCAAATGTTATTCGAAAATAATTTGCTACCTTTGCATAGTTGAAACAAAAACAACCGTGATATGAAGTGGAGAGCTATAACATTATTGATATTGACGACTATGCCATTTGTATTGTTTGGACAATCATACCCAGCACTTTGGAAGAAGGCGCAGGAAGCAGAGAAGAAGGATATGCCCAAGAGCCAGTACGACATCATCCAGAAGATTGTGTCGAAGGCAGACAAGGAAAAAGCCTACGGCCAGCTCCTGAAGGCAGAGCTTAAGGGAGCACAGGTGCTGACGACAATCTCTCCCGACTCTCTGAAGCCTGCAGTAGAGCGTATCCGCGAGCGTGGAGAAAAAGCGAAGGACGAGGTACTGAGGACTGTATACCAAACGGTGATTTGGCGGATATGCCAGGAGAACGGCCGGCTTGGGATAAAGGCAGAGAAGCCCGTGCTCGACGAGGCCTGCTGCCAGCGGCTTGCCGCCGTGAAGGAGAAGGAGTATGACCCGTTAGTGATCTCCGGAAAAGACAGCGGATACTTCGGTGGCGACCTGCTCAGTATCGTGGGCTACGAGCTGAACGACTACAAGCCCCTGTATGATTATTACAGGAAAGCGGGTAATCGCAAGGCGGCGTGCATCACCGCTGCACAGGCATTCAGGAATGACAGGGAGAAGCTCGCCCAGCTCCTTACCGAATACCAGGACCTCACTGAGGCCGGTGCCCTCGCCGTAGCGGGATACCATGCATCATCGTCGCACATGACTGTAGCAGAGCAGGTGGAGTACATCGACAATGCACTGCAGAAGTGGGGCAGCTGGAAAGAGACGGATGATCTGCGCAACATGCGTAGCAGCCTCGTCAACCCTCAATTCCAGATAGACTACGAGACGCGACTGAACATCCCGATGCTGCCGATGACAATCGGGCTGAAAGAGATACGCAACATCTCTGAGCTCACACTGAAAGTATATAAGGTGAAGGCAAAGGGCGACATCAGCCTTCATCCTCAGAGCAGCAGAGACTTCAAGCAGCTTAAGCCACTGCTCTCTGCCAATCCGATCACGATAAAGAGGAAGTTCACTGGCAAGAAGGAATACGAGCTGTTTGAGGACTCTTTGGAGCTTGAGGGCCTGCCAGTGGGTGTGTATATGCTCGAATTTGCCACAAGCCCCGCTACGAAGGTAGTGCGCAAGCTCTATTTCGTGAGCGACGTATATACCCTCGCAGAGAGCCAGCCGGAAGGCGAGATGCGATATGTGGTGGTCAGTGCCACTACCGGACAGCCCTTAAAAGGGGCACATCTGAGAATAAAGCAGTACAGGTCGTACAAGGACTACGACACCACCGTTATAGATACCGACTCAAAGGGCGAGGCAATCTTCAAGGCCAAGAAAGGCAACGGCAGAGTGGAGGTGTTCGCATATACTGACAGCGACGATGCATGTCCCGATATGAACACCGCCAACTGGTACCGCAACTATGAGCCAGACAAGAAGCTGCAGCGCACATGCATCTATACCGACAGGACTATCTATCGACCGGGACAGACGGTACACGCCGCTGCATTGGTATATAACGTGCTCGACGGCTACAAGCACGAAGTGGCAGAAGGCAATGACGTAACATTCTCACTGCACGATGCCAACTGGAAAGAGATCGGGACGTATTCTGCCAAGACCGACAAGTACGGCATGTGTGCAGCCGACTTCACCCTGCCCTCATCAGGACTTACAGGAGTGTTCTCCATCAGGGTCAATGAGCAATCGTCCACTTTCAGGGTGGAGGAATATAAGCGTCCTACCTTCGAGGTGGAGTTCCCCGAGGTGAAGCAAGACTACAAGGCAGGCGATACGGTGCAGGTGAAAGGCTCCGCCCGGACCTATACCGGAGTGCCCGTGCAGGGAGCAAAGGTAAGGTACACCGTCGTGCGCAGGCTCGCCTTCTGGTGGTGGACCTACTGGCGCTATTACGACGGAGGACTCATCGGGAAAGGACAGGACGACACAGAGCTACTGAGCGGTGAGGCAGAGACAGACGCAGACGGGAACTTCACCATCGGCATGCCTATGACAATGCCAGAGAGTGAGCATCCGCTATTCTACAACTTCATCGTGACAGCCGATGTGACGGATGCCGGCGGAGAGACTCACGCTGGATCACTCTCACTGCCACTCGGAAACCGTAAGACTGCCCTCAGCGTGGATATCGAAGAACAGATGCTCATCGACAGCAAACCGGTAATGTCATTCCATCTGCGCAATGCCGCAGGCAACGATATGGATGCTGAGGTGATGTTCCGTATCGACGAAGGCAAATGGCAGAAGACAAAGACGATGAGAGAATGCCAGTTGGCTGACATGAAACTGAAGAGCGGAAGGCATACCGTAGAGGCTAAGTACGGAGATGACAGCATCAAGCGCGACTTTGTGGTGTTCGCACTCGACGACAAGCAGCCTGCCACTCAGACAGATGACTGGTTCTGGGTGTCAGACTCCCGTTTCCCCAATGACGGGAAACCCGTAACGCTGCAGGTAGGCTCGTCGGAGAAAGACGTGCATATCATATACAGCATCTTCGCCGGCAACAAGGTCATCGAGAGAGGCGCTGCAGACAAATCGAATGCGCTTATCAACCGTAAGCTGACATATAGGGAAGAATACGGCAACGGCATACATATATCCTTCGCCTGGGTGAAGAACGGCAAGTGCTATACCCATAACGAGAATATCCGCAGGCCTGTGCCGGAGAAGAAGCTGGACCTGCAGTGGGCCACCTTCCGCAACCGTCTTACCCCAGGACAGCAGGAGGAGTGGACACTAACGGTGAAGAAAGACGGCAAGCCAGTAGAGGCATCCTTTATGGCGACACTCTACGACAAGAGTCTGGACCAGCTGGAGAAGCACCATTGGAGCCTGTATCCGTATATCTCCCTGCCGATGCCCAACACCCAGTGGAGATACTTGGAGAAAAACAGGGTGATGGAGTACGTGATGCGCCACTGGAGCCCACTCGCACAACACACCCTCGAGCCAAGCCGATTCGACGACAGCGTATATCCCGCATTGAACTTCTATAACAAGAGCATAAGAATACGCGGCACACGTGGGGTCAGTGAGCAGAAAGTCTTCGATGTCGTAGAGCAGGCTCCTATGTTCGTGGGAGAATCCATGATGATGGCAAAGGCAAGCAGGGTGAATACTATGGCTGACGAGGCTGACGGCTTAGCCTATTCCACAGCGGCTGAAGAGGGAGCCGGCGAGGCTGACAGCAGAGAGGCAGCAGAGCCTCAGCAGATACAGATGCGTGAGAATCTCAACGAGACGGCATTCTTCTATCCTCAGCTTACTACAGACAGTGCGGGGAGTATTGCCCTGAAGTTCACTCTCCCCGAGAGCCTTACCACATGGCGCTTCATGGGTATTGCCCACACCAGGCATCTGGATTACGGCATGCTCGAGGGTGAGGCCATAGCTCAGAAGGATGTGATGGTACAACCCAATATGCCCCGCTTCATCCGTGAGGGCGACAAGGCATACATCACCGCACGTATCTTCAATCTCAGCGACAAGAATATCTCTGGAAAGTCCGCACTACGGCTCATCGACCCGGAGACTGACAAGGTGGTATGCGAACTGCAGCAGCCTTTCTCTCTCGAGGCAAAGGCTACAGGAGCATCCGTATTCGACCTCTCAGAGAAGATGCCAGTAGTCAGCAGGTATAGCATCCTTATCTGTCAGGTGTCGGCATCAGGCGACGGCTTCAGTGACGGGGAGCAGCATTATCTGCCGATACTCCCCTCCTCAGAGCGTGTCACCGTTACCCTGCCTTTCACACAGACAGAGCCGGGGACAATGGATATCGACCTCGCAAGAATGGTGCCTGCTGATGCCAGGAACAGCAAACTCACAATAGAATATACTAATAATCCTGCCTGGCTGATGATTCAGGCTCTTCCCACAATTGGAAAGCCCATCGACGAGGATGCCATATCACAGGCAGCCTGCTTCTATGCCAACAGCATCGGAAAGCACCTCATCTCACTCCAGCCTAAGGCAAAGACCGCCTTTGACCTCTGGAAGAAAGAGAAAGGCAGCGAGACTTCACTCATGAGCGCACTCGAGAAGAATCAGGAGCTGAAGGACATCGTCATCAACGAGACTCCCTGGGTGCTCGATGCTGACAGGGAGACGGAACAGAAAGCACGGCTCGCTGACTTCTTCGATGACAACACGATGAACCACCGCCTGACTACATCACTCGAGAAACTTAAGGACTTGCAGCATCAGGACGGTTCCTGGTCCTGGTGGCCCGATATGCAAGGCTCATTCTACATGACGGTAGCAGTAAGTGAGATGCTTGTACGTCTGAACGCACTTACAGGCAAAAGCGATGATACTGACAAGATGCTTGGCACTGCATTCGAGTATATGGGCAGGGAAATGGTTGACATCGTGAAGGAGATGAAGAAGCAGAAATGGAACACCTTCCCAAGCCTGAAGGCACTCCAGTGGCTCTATCTCTGCAGCCTCGACGGAAGGAAGCTGCCAGCAGACGTACAGGCAGCCAACAACTATCTCCTGCCTCTGCTGAAGAAAGACATCCGGCGTCAGAGTATCTATGAGAAAGCTATGACAGCCGTTATCCTGTCGAAGACGGAGCCTAAGCTCTCCAAGGAGTATGTGAAGAGCCTTAAGGAGTATACCGTATATCGCGAGGAGATGGGGCGCTACTACGATACTAAGCGTGCCGGATACTCATGGTTCGACTACAAGATACCCACACAGGTGATGGCTCTTGAGGCAATACAGCGCATCACTCCCGACGATACCCAGTGCATCACAGAGATGCAGCGCTGGCTGCTGCAGTCGAAGCGCACTCAGGCATGGGACACTCCTGTCAACAGCGTGAATGCAGTGTATGCCTTCCTCTGGCAACAAGGACAGCAGAACACCAGCCCTCTCTCGCTCGACAAGGAGAAAGCTGCGATAAAGGTCGACGGGAAGTCTCTCGATACTCCTGATGCCACAGCAGCAATAGGCTACCTGAAGACAGTGATTACCGACGAGAAGGCTAAGAGTCTCTCCATAGACAAGACTTCCGACGGAGTATCATGGGGAGCCGTATATGCTCAGTTCACCCAGCCTGCAGGGAACATTGCCGACTCAGGCTCAGGCATGAAGATAAAGCGCGAGATTGTCACTCCCGACGGAAGCAAGGACCTGAAGGTGGGCGACCGCATAAAGGTGCGCATCACGATAACTGCCGACCGCGACTATGACTTTGTACAAGTAACCGATAAGCGTGCGGCATGCCTGGAACCCGTAGCACAACTCAGCGGCTACCGCAATGGGGCATACTGCACTCCACGAGACAATGCCACAAACTATTACTTCGACTACTTCCGCAAGGGAGAGCATGTGATAGAGACGGAATACTATATCGACCGTGAGGGAACTTATGAGACTGGTACATGCTCTGTGGGCTGTGCTTACTCTCCTGAGTTCCGGGCAACGACAAAGTCAATCCAGATAAAAGTGAAAAAGTAAAGATAAGAAACAGATATGACTAGATTATTCAACAAGGTAGACACAAAGGCGAAGTGGCTATTGCCCTTCTGCCTACTTACCTTTTCCCCACTTAATTCCAGTGCCCAGCGCCTGACGGTATCAAGCACTACTGTCAATGCAGGGCGTACAGGCTTCATGCAGCCTATAACCGCTACTTTCGAGTTGAAGAACAAGAGCAGGAAGAAACTGCTTATCGAGAGTGTGAAGCCAGACTGCGGATGCACCGCCGTAGAGTTCCCCAAAGAGGTTGACGGAGGCAAGAAGTTCAATATCAAGATGACCTACGACGCCAAGATGCTCGGACGCTTCCAGAAGATGGTAGCAGTGGTGAGCAACGGCAGTGCCAAACCGGTATACCTCACTATGAAGGGTATCGTACTCCCTGAACTGGTCGACTATACCGGGACCTATCCCATCTCCTTCGGCGACCTCCTCCTGGATAAGAATGAGCTGGAATACGACGATGTGAACAAGGGCGATGCCTCCATACAGGAGATACACATACTGAACAACAGCGAGCGCACTATGCATCCCAACATCATGCACCTGCCCCCGTATCTCTCCGCTACCGTAAAGCCTGCCGATCTCGCACCAGGAAAGAGCGGCAAGGTAACCATCTCCCTCAACTCAAACAAGATCCGCGACTTCGGACTTACGCAGACATCAGTTTATCTTGCACAGCAATTGGGCGAGAAGGTAAGTCAGGACAATGAGATACCCGTCTCTGTCATCCTGCTGCCTCACCTTCAGGACTACGACCAGCTGAGCAAGCAGATAGCCCCGAAGGTGCAGATATCATCTACTGAAGTAGACTTCACTGACTTCGAGGGAAAGAAGAAAAAGACCACCGAGCTGATACTTCAGAATATGGGCAAGACCACGCTGAGGATTACCTCCATGCAGCTCTTTACCACAGGTCTGAAAGTGACGCTCTCGAAGCAGGTTCTCGAACCCAATGAGACAGCCACGCTGAGGATTACCGGCATTGCGGCAGAACTGGCAAAGCTACGAAGGAGCCCGCGAATACTCATGATAACCAACGACCCGGACCACGCAAAGGTCATCATCACAATAAAACATAAAAAATAAGATAAGATGGATCATCCCGAGAACAGTTCAGAATATGCAGGTTTGCAGGTAAACAGCGGTGTCAAGCAGCCACCGATAGTAAATCCGTATCTTAGGCGCAACCGCCGCAGGGAACTCTCTGTCGCTGAGATGGTAGAGGGAATCATAAAAGGCGACGTGACCATACTGTCGCAGGCAGTGACACTCATTGAGAGCGTCAACCCAGAGCATCAGGCAAGAGCTCAGGAGGTAATCAACAAGTGCCTCCCGTATAGCGGCCGCTCCGTGCGCATAGGCATAAGCGGTGTTCCCGGTGCAGGCAAGTCTACGAGTATCGACGAGTTCGGCATTCATGTGCTGAAGGAGAAAGGCGGCAAGCTGGCTGTACTCGCCATCGACCCCTCTTCAGAGCGCACAAAAGGCAGTATCCTCGGCGATAAGACCCGTATGGAAAAACTGGCACTCCATCCCGACTCCTTCATACGCCCTTCCCCATCTGCAGGGTCGCTCGGAGGTGTGGCCCGTAAGACGCGCGAGACAATCATCCTCTGTGAGGCTGCCGGATTCGACAAGATATTCGTAGAGACGGTAGGTGTGGGACAGAGCGAGACGGCATGCCACTCGATGGTTGACTTCTTCTTGCTTATCCAGGTGGCTGGTACCGGCGACGAGCTGCAGGGAATAAAGCGAGGCATCATGGAGATAAGCGACGGTATTGTGATAAACAAGTGCGACGGTGACAATGTAGACCGTTGCCACATGGCAGCTACCAATTTCCGCAACGCTCTCCACTTCTTCCCGATGCCTGATAGCGGGTGGACTCCGAAAGTGCTCTGCTACAGCGGATTCTACGGCACTGGAGTGAAGGAGATATGGGATATGATATACCAGTATTTCGACTTCGTAAAGGCCAACGGCTACTTCGAGTACCGGCGCAATGAGCAGTCAAAGTACTGGATGTATGAGAGTATCAACGAGCATCTGCGCCTGAACTTCTACAACAATCCTCAGATAAAGGCCCAGCTTCAGCCAGCCGAGCAGACTGTGCTCGCAGGGCAGAAGACATCGTTCGTGGCGGCTCAGGACTTGCTGGATATGTATTTCGAAATGCTTAGGAAATGAAGATAGAGATTGACAAGGGCAGCGGATTCTGTTCTGGTGTGACTACGGCTATCAAGAAAGCCGAGGAGGAACTGGCAAGAGGAGTGACACTCTACTGCCTGGGTGACATCGTGCATAACGGTATGGAATGTGAGCGCCTCCGGAAACTCGGGCTCATAACAATCAATCATGACGACATGCGCGAACTGCATGACGTGAAGGTACTCCTGCGGGCACACGGCGAGCCCCCTGAGACCTACGAGCTGGCACGTAAGAACAATATCGAGATCATCGATGCCACCTGTCCTGTGGTACTGAAGCTACAGCAGCGCATCAAGACCCAGTACACGTCTGCCGGAAGCTCCCAGATAGTTATCTTCGGCAAGCGGGGCCATGCGGAGGTACTCGGACTTGTGGGACAGACCCACTCCAATGCCATCGTCATCGAGAGTTTCTCCGAGGTAGAGCGGCTCGACTTCTCACGCGATATCTATCTGTACTCACAGACCACGAAGTCGCTCGATGAGTATCACCGTATCATCAACTATATCCAGGAGCATATCTCTCCAGATGCCACCTTCAGGAGTTTTGATACTATATGCCGCTCTGTAGCAAACCGTATGCCCAGCATATCGCAGTTTGCTACCTGTCACGACTTGATCCTTTTCGTCTGCGGACGCAAGAGCAGTAACGGGAAGGTGCTTTTCAATGAGTGTATGCGAGTAAATCCCAACAGTCATCTCATCGAGGATCCCGGTGAGATACGGTCAGAGTGGCTCAAGGGGATAACGTCTGTAGGTATATGCGGAGCCACGTCAACTCCCAAATGGCTCATGGAACAGTGCCGTGATGCCATTCAGGAGATGTTATAAGCAGTAGCTATTGTGCGGTGCGCTCCTGGAATCGTTCCAGCAGCCACTGCTTCTGCTCTGCTATCGTCATGTCGGAGTTGTCGAGCAGCAGTGCGTCTTTTGCCTGCCTCAGGGGCGACTCCTCACGGTGTGAGTCGATATAGTCGCGCTCTTCCACATTCTTCAGTATTTCGTCAAAGTCGGCAGGCATGCCCTTTGCCTGCAGCTCGTCATACCGGCGCTGTGCCCTTACCTTAGCAGAGGCAGTGACAAACACCTTCAGCTCTGCATCGGGGAACACCACAGTGCCTATGTCGCGTCCGTCCATCACAACGCCCTTGTCCTTACCCATCTGCTGTTGCTGTGCCACGAGAGCCTTGCGCACAAAGCCGATGGCAGCAATAGGACTGACGTGACTGCTCACCTCCAGCGAACGGATCTCCTTCTCCACGCACTCCCCGTTAAGGTAAGTGTCGGGCCGTCCTGTCTCCTTGTTCAGTTCGAAGGTGATGTGGATATTCTCCATCTCCTTCTCCAGCTCTGCGGTCTTCACTGCTCCATCCTCTTCGAAGAGTCCCTTACGGAGCGCGTAGAGGGTGACACTACGATACATCGCCCCCGTGTCTACATATATGTATCCCACCTCGCGGGCAAGATCTTTGGCCATAGTGCTCTTACCACATGAAGAGTGACCGTCGATAGCTATAGTAATCTTTCTCATAATGCGTATGATACGTTAAATATTAAACTCGATGCTGAAACGTGGTACTTTCCGTATGCCACGTGTAGTTTGAATCGCTGTAGCGAAAGTCCTCCTCCCAACGAGAGTCCGGCGCCGTGACTGCTGCTGCCGTCGGTATCAGAGATTTTCATCTCATGGGCCCTGCGGAAGTTATAACCCGCTGCGATATAGATATTCTCCGACAACAGGACGTCTGCTCCCACAGCGATGTGCCGCAGGAATGTCTGGTCCCAGTTGTTCAGCCTCGACAGTGTCAGCGAGAATCTCAGAGGCGAGTTGGCGAGTCTCTTCGTGACTCCTGCCTGAAGGTCGAGGGGTATCTTTTCGAAGTCGTCATCGTAGGCCTTCAGCTGTCCTCCCAGGTTCTTTGCTGCGAGCGATATGCTCATGTCGCCGGCTTGGTTGGTATAGTTTACGCCCAGGTCTACCCCCGCTGCCAGAGAGTGATAGCCTGCGATGCTCGATGATATCACCTTTGCCGAGATTCCTCCGGTGATATTCTCGGTGAGAGCATACGCGAATGTTCCTCCGATGCAGATATCCTTTGCGCTGAACTCTCCCTGCTCAATGTTTTCAACAGTTGTCTGCTTCATCGTGCCGTAGTCCATATACTGCGCCATCGCTCCCCACGAGGCTCTCTCGCCTGCAGCCCTGACGAATGAGGCACTTGCAGTCTTGGCTCCCTCCATATAGGTCATATAGTTGAGGTTGACGGTCTTGTCGGTCACGAAGTTCAGCAGTGCCGGATTGTGGAATATCAGTGTGGCATCGTCGTCGGGCAGCGAGATATTCTCTCCTCCCAGGGCAGACACGTGGGCACTCACGGGCAGACGAAGGAAGTTGTAGGCCGTCTCACTCTCCTGAGCATAGGCAGGTAGCACCAGCAAGAGTGATGACAGTAACAGCTGCCATCTGATGATGTTTGTGATATGTCTTCTGAGCCTATTTGCCACTTCTTTATTAAATTTGCTGCAAAGTTACTAATAATTCTCAATTCTCAATTCTCGATTCTTATTTTTTTTGTACCTTTGCACCCTGATATATTATATAACGCAGAAAAATCGGATTTAGTATGAATCCCACTACAAGATATCTTCTCGGACTGATTCTTGTGCTCTCGCTCTGCCTGGTGGCACTCGAATGGAATACCGACTCTACGGGGTGGGCATTCTTCGACACTGCCGATGAAGAGCTTGAGGCAGAGATAGAGCTCTCCCCCCTTCATCGCGAGGACGACGAGGTGCCGATGATGATACCCAAGGAGCCTCAGGAGAAGCTGCCCCCTTCGGAAGAGTTGAATCTCGTAGATGAGGATGTGGAGATAGCTCCCGAGGTGCTTGAGCCTGTGCAGGCAAAGGAAGAGCCCAAGAAAGAGGAGGAGGTAAAGGAAGAGCAGCCTGAGGCTGTCGACATGTACGATGCCCCCGTAGATTTCCGTGTGGTCGAGGATCTGCCTCAGTTTCCGGGCGGTGCCGTAGAGTTCATGAAGTGGCTGACAAGGAATCTGAAGTATCCTTCGTCAGCCCAGCAGCGCAAGATACAAGGCAAGGTAGTGGCCCAGTTCATTGTCAACAAGGACGGTTCGATATCCGACATCACTCTTGTCCAGAAGGCCTCTCCCGAGCTCGACCGCGAGGCGCTGCGCGTGCTTCGCATGATGCCGAAATGGACTCCCGGAGTGATGGATGCCAAGCCCTGTCGCACCAAGGTATGCATCCCCGTAGTATTCAAACTATAAACAGAAGAAGACTATGATTTCATATATCGATACCCATTGCCATTTAGACGGCGAAGAGTTTGCAGCAGATCGTCATCAGGTAGTAGAGCGTGCCCGTGCGGCAGGAGCCGAAGCCATCTTCATTCCCGCCATCGACCTCAAGTCCTGTCATTCCGTACTCTCCACCTGTGCCCAATACCCCGGCTACTGTTATCCCATGCTTGGTCTTCATCCCGAAGAAGTCCGTTCCGACTGGCGTTCCCAGCTCTCCTCCATCCGTCCCCTCCTCTCCCCTTCCTCCTCATCATCCTCGCCCTCCATTTCTTCCTCTTCCCTCGCCTCTTCCTCGCCCTCTGACATTTCTCATTCCACATTCCACATTCCACATTCCACACCTTCCTCGCCCTCTGACATTTCTCCTTCCTCCTTCCTCCTTCCTCCTTCCTCCGACATTCCTCCTTCCTCCGACATTTCTCATTCCACATTCCACATTCCACATTCCACACCTTCCACGCCCCTCTCCATCGGCGAAGTCGGCCTCGACTTCTACTGGAGCCGTGAGTTCGAGCAAGAGCAGCTCCTCGCCTTCGAGGAGCAGGTGCGCTGGAGCATCGAAACCCGTCTGCCCCTAATGATCCATTGCCGCAAGGCACAGAACGAGCTTGTTAATATATTAAAGAGGTATAAGGGCGAGCTCCCCGGCGGCGTGTTCCACTGTTTCACCGGCAATGAGATAGAGGCCCGCGAGCTGTTGCAGTTCGACAACTTCGTTCTCGGCATCGGCGGTGTGCTCACATTCAAGAAGAGTCATCTGCCCGAGGTGCTGCCAGCCTCAGTGCCTCTCGACCGCATTGTCCTTGAGACCGACGCCCCCTACATGGCCCCCGTCCCGCATCGAGGACAGCGCAACGAGCCAGCCTTTGTAAGAGAGGTCATCAGCAAGCTCGCAGAAGCCTATGGCGTGACCGACGAAGAGGTGGCAAGTATCACCACTACCAACGCAAAAAGGGTGTTCTTTTGTTAAATATACGTAAACGGATGACATTTATCATTTGTCATTCATCTTTTTTCAAGTTTTAATTACTACCTTTGCACCCGCAATCGCTAAGGAAAGGTGCTCGAGTGGTTGAAGAGGCACGCCTGGAAAGCGTGTAACCGTCAAAAGCGGTTCGCAGGTTCGAATCCTGTTCTTTCCGCATTATTTATTTACAGACTGCGATGAGCAGTCTTTTTTTATTGGAGATAAGTATGAAGAATCGACTGATATTCCTACTGATGGCAGGCAGCCTACTTCTGGTGCAGCCAAGCATGGCTCAGGCACCGGAGGCAGCAGGCGACTCGCTGACCCTCGCAGTAGCCGACTCAACATCTCAGGACAGTACGCTCACCACCACTGTTGACGACGAGGCCCTTACGGAAGCCGCTGACGATACCGGCACCGAAGGAGGGCTTCACAAGCAGCTGAAGACGAAGTTCATCGACGGCAACGTAGGCTTTATGTCGCTTGTGGCCCTGGCGCTCGTCCTGGGTCTCGCCTTCTGCATCGAGCGCATCCTCTACCTCATGATGTCAGAGATCAAGGCCAAGCGCCTTACCGACGATATCCGCAAGAGCCTTGAGGCAGGCGACGTGGAAGGGGCGAAGACCATCTGCCGCTCTACCCGCGGACCGGTGGCGAGCGTGTGCTATCACGGACTGCTACACATCGACCAGCCGATGGATGCCATAGAGCGCAGCATCACCAACTTCGGCGGACTGCAGGCAGCCAACCTCGAGAAGGGCTGCTCGTGGATCAAGCTCTTCATCGCTATGGCTCCCTCGCTGGGATTCCTCGGCACGGTGATAGGCATGGTGATGGCCTTCGACCAGATACAGATAGCCGGCGACATCGGCCCTTCCATCGTGGCTCAGGGCATGAAGGTGGCACTCATCACAACCATCTTCGGTATTGTGGTGGCGCTGATACTGCAGCTCTTCTACAGCTATATCCTCTCAAAGATCGAGAAGCTCACCGGCGATATGGAGGAGGCCGCTATCGACCTGCTCGACATCATCGGCACTTACAAAAACCGCAGATAGCCTATGACGCTCGTATCCCCGTTCCTTGCCGACCTGATGCTCTGGCTGATGTATATCGCAGTTGCTGCTGCGATAGCAGTCACCATTGCCTCTGTGGTGAAGACGCTTCGCTTGCGCACCAAGGACGACGAGATAGTCAACGGAGTGCCTCAGGCGCGTATCGCCTGGACCACTGCCGTATGCTTCGCAGCGTGCCTTGCCGTCACCTGGATGCTGGGTTCGTCGAAGCCTCTCCTCACCAACGGACAGCTCTTCACCAGCACTTTCTGGCTGAAGACGGCTGATATGTTTATCTACACCTCTATTATACTTATCATAGGATGTTTCGCAGGCGTCATAGTGAGCCGGTTCCGGAGCTGAACACATCGTCGACGGCCGACATATCGTTCATGCTGCTGATATTCTTCCTCGTGACATCGTCGATGGACACGGACAAGGGACTCATGCGCCAGCTGCCTCCCCTGCCCGACGAGCAGCAGAAGCCTATGGACGTCAAGCAGGATCACGTGATGACAGTGCGCCTCGATGCCAACGACAGTCTCTCGCTCGACGGCACGCTGCTCTCTGAAGCCCAGCTGACGGAGATACTCATGCGCCGCATCGAGAGCGACCGCCTGGAGCACGTGATAAGCATCGAGACCAGCCGCGAGACCAGCTACGAGGCGTATTTCCACGTTCAGAACGCTGTGGTCAGGGCGTATGGCAGCCTGCGCGATGCCCGTGCACGCAAGCTCTGCGGGAAGTCATACCTGCACTGTTCTGCCGATGAGCGCGAGGACATAGAGCACTACTATCCCCAGCGCATCAGCGAGGCAGCCCCGAAGGCTGAGGAAGGGGGGGAGCGATGATGAAGATGCAACCCAAGTTCAGGAGGAGCTCGCACAGCCTGCCCGGACTCAACCTGGCATCGATGCCCGACCTGATATTCACAGTGCTGTTCTTCTTCATGCTCGTGACCCACATGCGCGACGATGAACTGAAGATACGCTATCAGGTACCGGCGGGCACTGAGGTGCGTAAGATGGAGCAGAAGAGCGCGGTGGTGAATCTCTATATCTCTGCCGACGGACAGATACAGATCGACAATCAGCTTACCGGCATCGACGGCATAACCCCGTATATCAACAAGGCACGCTCAGCCCTCTCGCCGGAGAACCAGGAGCGGTTCACCGTCAGCCTCAAGGCCGACAAGCACACTCCAATGGGTGTCATCGCCGACGTGAAGCATGAGCTACAGAAGTCGTTCGCACTCAAGATCAACTATTCCGGTACAGAGCAATAAGATATATTCTAACTAAATTATAATAAAATGTACAGACAACTATTCGTTACGGCAGCTTTTACAGCAGTCTGCCTACAGACCAATTCACAGACACTGGCCAGGGAGTACAAGTCTACAAGCTTGGGCAACCCCATCAGCTCAAGCGTGTTTTGCGCCGATCCTACAGCCATCGACTACAAGGGACGGCTCTACGTCTACGGCTCCAACGACCACCAGCAGTTTATCAAGAACAAGAAGACTGGCAACAACAGCTACGGCGACATCAAGTCGATAGTGGTCTTCTCTACCGAGGATATGGTCAACTGGACGTTTCACGGCACTATCGACGTAGCCAAGATATGCTCTTCGTGGAACAAGAGCCCCTGGTATCGCGGCTTCGGAGTGTCGTGGGCTCCGTCGGTAGTATGGCGCACCACAGAAGACGGCACCGACGAGTTCTTCCTCTACTTCTGCAACAGCAGTCACGGCATCGGAGTGCTGAAGGCCGACTCTCCGCTCGGGCCCTGGAAGTCGCCCCTCAACGAGCTGATGATCCACCGCGACACCCCGGGAGCGACACCATGCTCTGCAGTCTTCGACCCCGGCGTGACTATCGACGATAACGGTGTAGGCTGGATCTCTTTCGGCGGACTCGACCCAGTGGACGGCGGCAACAGCCTGAATCCGAAGAATGCCCGCATCGCCAGGCTTAAGCCCTCGATGACAGCCCTCGACGGGAAGCCGGTGAGGATCATGGCCCCATATCATTTCGAGGCAAACGAGCTGAATGTCATCAACGGCAAGTTCGTATATACTTACTGCTCCAATTGGGCAGAGCGCAAGGATGCCGACTGGAACTCATACTGCAAGGAGTACGGCGTCAGCCAGCCCAAGCCGGGAGCCTGCACGATGTGCTATATGGTGTCCGACAATCCTATGGATGCCAGTTCTTGGGTGTACAAGGGGGTATATGGCGAGCATCCGGGAATGCCGTCACCCAACAATCACTCTCATCTGCACAAGTTCAAGGGCAACTATTACTACATCTATCACTGGGGAGCACTGATGAAGAAGATGAAGGATGACGGAGTGCTCGACGGCAGCTGCGACGGATTCAGGTCGATCTGCGTCAACAAGGCCACTGTCAGCGAGTCGTCGCAGAAGATAAACTCCGTTGTTATTGACTCTGTAGGTGTCAGCGCCATCGGCTCCGTGAACCCCTATCAGCTGCAGGAAGCCGAGATGATGGCTACCAGCGCCGGCATCAGCTACGAGGACTTCACCAATATCACCAGAAACACCCGGATCAGCACCCTGGGTAATGATGCGTCACAGAATATGCAGGTTAAGATGGCGGAGGGCGCTTGGATCCAGGTGCGCCGTGTGAACTTCGGCAGCGCAGGAGCAGCAAAGTTCACGGTCCGTGCCAAGGGCGAGGGCACTCTTGAGCTGCGTCTGAGCAGAAAGGTGGCAAAGCCAGTGGCTACCATCGAGATATCATCCGACGAGATGACCGACTTCACTGTAGATTTAGACGCCGCCAAGGTGAAAGACCAGAAGACCGTCTATCTGGTATTGTCTTCCGGAAAGGGCATCTATTTTGATGCCTGGCAGGCCACAGAGGCTCAGACGGAGGGCATCAGTAGCGTAGAGAGCCACAATGCTATCAATCGCCAGCGCTACGATCTCTCCGGGCGTCGGCTCTCCGACACTGAGCAGCATCGAGGCATAGTAATCGAGCAGTATACCGACGAGAACGGCAAGAAGCATATCCGCAAGACATTCTAAGGTTCATATAATTAATCCCCGCCCATCCAGGCGGGGATTCTTTTGTTACTTTACGCAGAACACCACCTTCCTGCGGTTGTCCTTCGGCCTTACGGCGAAGTGTAGCCATACCGTAGAGCCCCGCACCTCGATGATTATCTCGTCGAAGTCAGTGCTGGCATTGTCGGCGATGTCGAGCAGGATTACCGCGTAGCGTAGAGCCTGCTCCTTGCCCAGGCAGCGGATGTCGGCAGCACAGCCCACGAGGTGATTGGAGGTGGCAGAGCCGCCAGCCCGCTTGTTCACCTCCCACGAGCGGTATCCGGAGTTGATCACTATCGGGTCGTCGCCTTCGCCGTAGCGCTTGTTCCACTCGTCGCGCAGCATCTCCAGCCACTGGCAGAGGCGCTTGAGGTTGTTGAGAGCTGTCGGTGTAGGGATATTCCCGTCGGCAGTCTTGTGACTTGTCTTTGTCATCTCTCCGAGAGT
>DGTJ01000096.1:0-78481 GCA_002393725.1 Prevotella sp. UBA4339
ACTTCAATCATCACTTTCCGAATATCGTATACGCATCATTCATGACATCCAATCCAAGCAACTCAACATCGAAGCTATGACCGTATTCCTGAATGTTGTTCAAGAGTCACAAGAACTCCTTAGTGCCCTTCGTCATTTGATGAGGGGGGAGGGCAAGATTGGAGAATGACCGTATAATATCAATCAAAAAAGGCAACGACATCGCCCACTTCGGTTGAGAGTCGTTGTCTTTGCTGTATGCTTTTGTTCAAAGACCTTTAGGCACTAAGCCCCATCACGTCATTACGACGAGACGGGGCTGCTCGTTACAAGAGGAGGGCGTTTTGCTATTGAATCCAGTGGAAATACACATAGAACGCTATCTCTATTGCAATCGTTATGATTGATAGAAGGGATAGTGAGCCGACGACGTAGAACAGTTTTGCCGACAGCCAAACTCCTTCGTTATTCTTCACAATCTCCGTAAGTCTGTGACTCTGCTTTTGCCATAGTACTTCCTGCTGTTTGTATTGGTCGGCAAGCATCTGTTTCTCCTGTTCCATCCATTGGTTATGGAGTTTTTGCAATATCGGGCGCTAATGGCAAATTTTGTAGGAAAATGTCAAAGTCAAAGAGGATCGTGGGGGCAAGGGCACTTGACCCACTGAGTTGCAGATTGAACTGGGTCAAGTGTGAAGTGAACCCATGACCCTTGAAAATAATTGTGTCTTGCATTTATCAGACGACAAACGACAAACGACAAAATATAAAATGAAAAACGACAGAATATGGTAATAATAATATTATATATTATATAATAATTATAATTATTATATAATATATAAATTTGTCTGTCGTCTAAAAAGTGCATTTTCAAAAAGCATTTTGTCGTTTTGTCGTTTGTCGTTTTGTCGTGACATGCTCTGGATTTCCCCTAAAATACGTAGCCTCAATACTTGGCTCTTAACCTAAAACAAGTGGCACTTACCGGGGAATAAGTGCCACCTGCTGAAAATCAGCCCGTCCGCGCCGCATCAGGGCTACGAGCTGCATGGGATACTGAACTAAGAAAAACCTCACTAAACTACGGACACTATGTTGGATTTCTCTCTACGTAGGGAAAAAATACTAAAAAATAGGGGAAATCCCTTCCGTATTTACAAAAAAATTCCCACCTTTGCAGCGTCAAACAAAAAATTTTGCAGCGTATGAAAGAAAAATCTATTATCAGTGCAGCCCTTATCGCGCTGGGTATCATGTGCATGGGGTGGTTTATCAAGTCTGGCATCGACAACTTTGCCAGCAAGGATCGTAAGGTCAACGTGAAGGGTCTCGCAGAGCAGGAGGTGGAGGCCGACAAGGTGACATGGCCCATCGTGTCGAAGGAACTGGGCAACGACCTTCCGGAGCTGTATAATAAGATAGGTAGCACGCAGAGCAAGATCAAGGCCTTCCTGCTGCGCAACGGCATCAAGGAGGCGGAGCTCACCATCAATGCCCCGCAGGTGCTCGACCTCAATGCACGCGAATATTCCGACAAGAACCAGCCCTACCGCTACATCGTAACCTCGGTGATCACCGTCACCTCGCAGAACGTCAAGCAGGTGCGCAGCATCATCGCCAAGCAGGGCGACCTGCTGAAGGAGGGTGTGGCTATCGTCGACGGTGGTTACGAGAATCCCGTCAAGTACGAGTACGTATCCTTCAAGGAGATGAAACCCAAGATGATGCAGGAGGCCATCGAGAATGCCGAGAAGACAGCACAGCAGTTTGCCGAGAACTCCCACTCGCGGCTCGACAAGATAGTAAGTGCCGACCAGGGGCAGTTCTCTATCGACAACCGCGACGAGAACACTCCCTATATCAAGAAGGTTCGCGTGGTGACTACGGTGACCTACTCACTAAAAGACTGACACGTAGCAGGGGGACTTCAAAAGAGTCTCCCTGTCTTCATGATGCGGTTCGCTGAAGAAATAGGGCCGTTAGCTGAAAATATTTCGCAGGAAAAGGGAAAACATGTAACTTTGCAGCCAAACATTAATAATAATGGTCTATATGAAGAAGATAGTATTATTCCTATTCCTGATGGCAGGCTCGTTGCCAATCCTGGCCGACGACTATCCCTACCTGACATTTGAGACGACGGACGGCACCAAGACCTCCGTAAGTTCTGCATCGCTCACGATTTCCTTCCAGAACGGCAAGCTCATAGCCGGCACGAAGGAGTTCGCTCTCACCGACTTAAGCAAGATGTATTTCTCCACCTCGAACGAGACAGCCACCGGCATCGAGGAAGTGGACGCTGTGACTCTCGACGAAGCCGCCGACATCTATGACCTGCAGGGCCGCAAGGTGAGCAGGGAGCAGATGAGCAGAGGCATCTACGTGATAAAAACAAGTAAGGGAACCCGTAAAGTGAACGTAAGATGAAGAGGCTGTCAACAATCCTTGCGGCACTCGTGCTGACGATAGCAGCCAGTGCGCAGACACTCAACGTAAAGGTGGGCAGCGTGACATATCAGTTCCCTGCATCGCAGACGGGCGAGATGACATACTCCGGCGGAGCTACACTCACCATCATGGGCAAGACATTCACAATTGCCGACATCAGCAGTATGGCAGTTGACGATAGCAATGTAGCCGACGGCACCGTAGGCGTAAGCTATAACGGCTCTACAGCCACAGTCGTCGTGGCAGGTAACGTGGCCCAGTATCTCACCATCGAGCAGAGCGGGGCGCACGTGTCGATAGCCCAGAGCAGTGACCTGGCAGAGGAGATCACCTACACACTCAGCGGCTCATCCACAGACGGTGAGTTCTACATGTCGGGATCATACAAGGCCACTGTAGAGCTCAACGGTCTGACTCTGACCAATACAAATCCGGTATTTAGTGGTGCTGCCGTGCATATCCAGAACGGCAAGCGCATCAAGGTGAAACCCATAACCGGCACCACCAGCACACTTACCGACGCTGCCGGGGGCTCGCAGAAGGGGTGCCTGTACATCAAGGGCCATGCCGAGTTTGCACAGAAGGGCACTCTCAACGTTGTGGGCAATGTGAAGCATGCCATCAAGGCTGGAGAGTACATCAGCCTGAAGAATGCCACAATCAATGTTACCTCAGCACTTGGCGACGGTATATCATGTAATGAGTACTTCCTAATGGAGAGCGGTACGGTCAATATCAGCGGCACCAGCGATGACGGCATTCAGGTAGACCTGGACGGAACGGAGTCAACAGGCGAGACTGCCGACCACGAGGATGAGGACTCGGGCAATATCTATATCTCAGGAGGTACCATCACCATCGACTGCGCTGCCGCTGCTGCAAAGGGCATCAAGAGTGCCGGCGACATGAACATCAGCGGGGGTACCATCAGCGTGACCACTACAGGCAAGGGCGAGTGGGACAGCGATGACCTGGAGACAAATGCTGCCTGCGGACTGAGTGCCGACGGGAATATGAACATCAGCGGAGGCACGCTGACACTTACCTCTACAGGCTCTGGTGGCAAGGGAATGAAGTGCGACGGCATCCTGACAGTATCAGATGGCGCCATCACCGTTAAGACCACCGGCGGACTTTACTACAACAACGGCTCTACTGAGAACACCAACTATACAGGCGACACCGAGCGCATCAACAGCAGCTACTATTCATCGCCAAAGGGCATCAAGGCTGGAGTGAAGACTCAGAGCGGCAACAGCTACACATACAGTGGCGGCATCGTTATCAGTGGCGGTACTATTAGTGTTACCACCAGCGGGCGTAACGGCGAGGGTATAGAGAGCAAGAACACTCTCGACATCACTGGTGGACTCATCACGGTGAATGCCTACGACGATGCCATCAACTCGGCTCAGGACCTTACCATTAGCGGTGGATACGTTTATGCACGTGCTGCCAACAATGACGGTATCGATGCCAACGGCAACTGCTATATCAAGGGCGGTCTGACGTATGCCATCGGAAGTTCTTCGCCAGAAGTTGCCATCGATGCCAATAGCGAGGAGCAGAAGAAACTCTATGTCTCAGGCGGTACACTCATCGCCATCGGTGGTCTTGAGAGCGGTGCCAGTCTCACGCAGTCGTGGTACTCTGCCTCTTCATGGAGCAAGAACACCTGGTATGCACTCAGCTACGGCAATGAGACATTCGCCTTCCAGACTCCATCGAGTGGCGGCTCTACAATGGTTGTCTCTGCCGTATCGGCTCCTACGCTGAAGAGTGGTGTGACAGTATCCGGCGGGACAAGCATCTTCGGAGGTGCTGCCTACACAGGCGCATCTGTCAGTGGCGGTTCCAGTGTAAGCCTCTCGTCCTACTCAGGCGGCAATAGCGGGCCCGGTGGTGGACAGGGTGGAGGCCCTGGTGGTGGAAGGAGGTAGAATGTGGAATGTGGAATGAGGGAACCCACATTCCACATTTCTCATTTGGTATTCTAAATAATAATTCGTATCTTTGCCACCGTTTTTTAGAATGATACGATAATGAATGCAAAACGGATATTGACGTTCCTTCGCCAAGTGATGGCAAACAACAACCGGGAGTGGTTTCAGGAGCACAAGAAAGAGTATGATGCCGTAAGGGCAGATTTCGAGCAGGGTATTCAGCAGGCTTTGGAGCGCATCGCCACCTTCGATGCCTCAATAGCCCACCTGAAAGTTAAGGACTGTACCTATCGCTTCTATCGCGACACGCGCTTCTCGGCAGATAAGTCGCCCTACAAGAACCATCTTGGAGCATATATCTCAGCCCGAGGCAAGAAGTCGCTCCACGGAGGATACTACATCCACCTGGAGCCGGGCCACTGCATGGTGGCATGCGGCAACTACTGGCTGCCTACCAACATCCTGACCTCCTGCCGCAATGAGATCATGGCTAATACCGAAGAGTGGCTGCGGTGTGTCAGGAGCGAGGAGTTCCTGAAGTATTACAGCAGCAGCAATGCCGCAAGCTTCACCTCGCCTACCGATGTGTCGAGCTGGGACCAGCCTCAGGGCTTCGGACTGGAGAGGCTGAAAACATGTCCCTCCGGATTCCCTCGCGACTGGGAGTATGTGGAGTATCTGCGCCAGAAAGACTATTGCTGCTGGCATCAGGTGCCCGACAGCTTCTATCAGGGCGACGGATGGCTCGACGAGATAGAACCCATGTTACGTGCCGCCAAGCCGATGATGGACATGATGAACGACGTCATCGACGACTATGAATAAACCTTGCGCTGGCCCATATCTCGAGGAATGCTGAGGCAGAGCCGGCAAATGGCTTGTCGGCCGACAGTACGGCATACACCTCCTGATTCTGCGGGAACTTGAAGGTCATCTCGTCATCACTCTTCTCGTCGCTGCGCAGAGTCATGCCCTCCAGACGGCTCGTCTGGATATTCTCTGAGAGGAGATAGAGGTGCTGGCCATTGCTAAGGGTGGCTACAGGAGTCTCTGACGAGAGAATCCAGCACAGACGGCGGGCTCCGCTTGTCTCGTCGGTCTCTGCAGTGGCTGTCCAATCGGCAGATATTGCCTTTCCGTCATAGATGATGAGCGTGTCGGCATGGCATCTCAGACAGGATCCGTCGTCAGCGAGAGTGGCGCTGAAGCGGATGGTGTCGATTCGTGTCGTGGCTATGCCGCCGGCATCGTCGCTGCCCATCGGAGAGGCTACAAGGAGCCATTTGCCTGTAAGCCCTTCGTAAGACGGCGTCTCCGACTGCCTGAACCTGATGTCTGAGATGCTGCTTGTGGGCAGTGTTATCGTTGTACCGTCGGCGAGACGGATCTGCAGTGTGTTGTCTGCTTCTGTCTGAGCTGTTGCCGTGAGACTAGAAAGTGCAGCCCAGAGCAATAGTAACTTGCGTATGATTCTTTCCATAAAGTAATATGTTTGACGAGTTTGTATGGCGATGGGTGATTCCCATTCGTATGTATGTATTCAGTTTAGTGCCAGGGAAGATGAATGCGTATTTCCCGTCTGCCCTTATAGAGTATTGAGGTGATGTGAGCCACTCATATTCGCGCCAGAGGAATGCGTCCATGGATGCTGGCGCTGTCTGCTTGTCGCTGGGAGTTGCAAAGGTGCCGTCTTCACAGGCATCGCCGCTGCCCTTGAGATAGCCCAGTCCGGCTCCCACAGTCAGTACGCCTCCCTTCGTCAGGAGGTTGCGCTGGGCATAGAGCTCTGCTGCGGTGCTGCTGATGTCCTGTCGGCGGTAGTAGGGATAGAGATAGCCTGTCTGCTTGCGGTGCATGTGGCTGATATTTGCCGACAGTACCCATGCAGGCAGCTCTCCCCTTATCCCCAGCGAGGCGGTATAGCCCAGGCAGATGGCAGTGAGCAGCTTGTCGGAGGTCTTCACATCGTCGTAGTATTCGTAATAGCTCGACCCCGCTTCGTTGGTAAGCTCTCGCCAGGTGCGTGCGTTGTTCTGTAGCTTCTCAGAACCCAGCGTGAAGCTGACTTGGTGAAGTGTGCCGGGTGCCGGGTGATAGTGGATACTTCCGGAGTATGAGTACTGGTTGCCCGAATGGTTGGTGAAGGTGATGGTATATGGTGAACGGCGTCCGTAATATCCTGAACGGTGATGATACGACAGTTCGCTGAAGAATGACAGTTGCCCCGATGGCGTGATGTCAATCTGCACACCTGCACCATGCCCTTCGTCGAAGAGTGGCATCTCGCGGCTCTTGTCGGTATATCCTGAGTTGCCGAACTGTTCTACGCGTCCCATGAAGGCAGCGTAGCTGATAAGCGACTTGTATACCTTGTCGTTCTTGCCATACACGCCGAAGGTGACGCTTTCGTTGCTGCGATGGTATCGGTAGTCGGCACCGACAGTGAGCCAGGAGGTTACGGGTACTGTCAGGCCTGCTGTGGCAGAGAGGTCCATCAGCTTGTTCTTATGTCGCAGGTCCTTGTATTTGGCATAGTTGGCTGCCGTGTAGTCCACTCTGGCACCAAGTGAGAGTACCTTCAGGTCTACTCCCACGGCACCGGTGAGGGTGTAGGTGTCGCTATGCTTGCGGCCCTCGTTGGTGAGGGAGTCTTCGGTGATGTCGAAGGGGGGGAGGAAGGAGGAATGTGAATTCGCAAGGAAGGCTGAGCCGGTCATGGAGCGACCGGTGAAGTTGTCGTATGCCATACGTCCGTAGACGACGGTACGGGGCGATATGCGGAAGAATGACTCTACTGAGGCATCGAGGGAGAGGGTCTTTGGCGACTCGTTGTAGTTGACGAAGCCACCCCTTCCCATCGAGAATGACACCTCGGCTTCTGCGATGTTGCGGCTCTGATAGTGGGTCAGCCCCGCCGCATTGTCGCTGGTGAGCCAAGGGTCATGCTGCTTCACAAACTGGTAGTTGCGGAGCAATAGCGAATCCTGTGCATGGGTGGATGCACAATGCATAATGCATAATGCACAGTTCATAATGCATAATGCATGATAGAGGGAATTGGTTAGTCTCTTAATGAGCATTTCTGGCGTTCGTGGAAGTCGTCTGTCGAATTGTTGGTGTCCTGGAAGACGATATGCGCCCCGTTCTTCATTGAGGCTTCGGCATCGATGCCGCTGGGGTCGGTAGAGGCATCTACTCCGAGTGAGTAGTTGTATACCAGTTTACCGGCATTCTCCGGCAGCGACTCGGTCCACTCCTTGTCTACATTGCGGTAGAGGGCATGACCCAGTTTGTTGGTCAGCCATACATAGCCTGCGTCGATGTCGGCAGTGAGGCGCTTCTTGCAGTCTTCGGGCTTCTCCATAGCATATACCTCCATACCGTCGATAATCCATTCATTGGGCACTATTACGCAGCACTGTATCTGAGAGTTGCGCCCTCCGTCATACCACTGGTTGTCTGGATTGGTGGCATACACCTCGGGGGTTACATCCTTTGTCTGGAAGATTACTACTGCTGGCGAGTTGATGCTGAAGGGCCATGCGTTGCCCTGTGCCACACGGACGGATTTCCAGTAGTGAGTAGTGGGTATGACATCGGCAGGAGTGGGATAGTAGTTGGTGTTCTCATATCCACTCTCGGGGTCATACATGCAATAGTAATCGCTATTGGCATAGTTTACTGACTGGGTGACGGTCTGCGTATTGTCGATGGCACCGCAGATGTTGATTACAACCTGCTGGTAAGGCTCGATGACAAGTGAATTAGGGTAATACCATACACCGTTCCATACGGGGATGAAGTTTTCTGATTCATACGTCAGTTTGCCGTCGTCTCCGTAGTTGTAGTTGTTGGCATGTGCATTGCTGGGACTACCCATGCCTATGCAGAGGTTGTTTACTACAGCTTCCTGAGGACAGTTGTTGTAGAGAATGATGCACTTGTCGTACTGGAAGAACGAGCTGCCGTCATCTCGCATACATCCACCATTATACAGTTCCTTGATGATTATCTGGTCTACGTTCTTGTCCTCTTGCTGCTGTGAGTGACTCAGATAGCGCATCGACTTGATATCTGCAGTAGGCAGCACCTGCTGGCTTCCGTCCTTCATAGTTATCACCATGTTCCATGACTGGGCGTGGGATGGGGCGAAGGGTATGAGGAGGAAGAGAAATGCGAGGAAGGAGGAAGGAGGAAGGAGGAAGGAGAAATGTTCATTCGCGAGGAAGGAGAATACCTTTTTCATAATGTTGTCGATTTTTTTTTAATTCCTGATTTTGAAGCTGCGTGTAGGGGTGCGGAGGATGAATATCCCATGTCCCAGAGTGGAAAGACTTACTGTGGCGCATCCGTCGCTGTCGGCCACAATGCTGTCTGTCATCTTACCGTCGAGAGTATAGACAGCGACGCGTTCGCCAGCCTTTAGTCCGGAGAATACAGCCTGCCCGAAAGCTATCTTAGGCAGCTGAGGCTTGTCGGCAGTGATGTCGCTGATACCTGTCGGTGAGTCCTCATTGATAAAGCTCGTCTGCAGACCATCCATCCGGGTGGTTATCGACTTGTCGCCGCAGGTGATTACCAGATTCCCCTCGCTGAAGGTTATCACAGGCATCTCCGCGAGTGCTATCTTCGCTACCTCTGTGCCGTCGGCCTGTGTGAGAACAAGATACTGCATCGTCTCGGCACTTAGAGTCGCGGGCAGCATGATATCCATAAGGATAAACAGACTTAGTAAAATTTTCTTCATATATAACTAATGTACTATTCTTTTCTTCGACATTTTCAGATCCATGCGAATCTGGTTCAGGCTGTCGGGAGATATGATTATCATGCTCCTGACACCATTGAAATTGTATCGCCACCACGTCTCACCACTGTCGTCAGTCAGCTGAGTGGCAGAGCTGGCTTCATAGATGCCTGGGGTCACACGGAAATGTGCAACACCCATGGCATCTGTGGAACTGACGAAGACAGATGAGTAGGCATCCTTCAGTTCTACGCGTACCCCTGGATAAGGGTCGACGCTGTCTTCTGGATATACCAGCTGTACCGTTACGTCACAGAGTTCAACTGTCTCGTCGTAATCGCATGCGCTGAGGAAAGGCAGCAGCACGAAGCAGATAATAAGGAATGATATACGTGGAATGTGGAATGTGGAATGTGGAATGAGATTACTCCAAGCACGGACATCATCCCTCATTCTTGCGTCCCTTCGGTAGCAAGCGTCAAGCCGGTTACTTGCGTCCCTTCGGTAGCAAGCGCTTACGCGGCTGTTACATTCCTCATTCCTCATTTCACATTCCACAAAAAATATTCCACCAAAAACATTCCACATAAATTACTTCAGCGACCAGCCACTGCGTGTGTGGAAGTCTGCGGTAGAGTTGTCAGTGTCGAGATAAACAATCTTCGCACCGTTCTTGATAGAGGCGGCAGCATCGATATCACTGGGGTCTGTTGTGCCCTCAACAGCATCTGCATAGCCATACACCAGTTTGCCGGCGTTTTCGGCGATAGCCTCTGTAGCGGCTTTGTCTACGTTGCGGTAGAGAGAGTAGCCCTTGTTGCTGTTGTAGAGACCATAGCCTGCATCGATAGAAGAAGGCACGCGCTTCTTGCTGTCGGCTACCATCGTGGTACGATAGCTCTCCACACCGTCGATAACCCAAGCCTTTGGAATCTTCACGCAGTAGTTGGCAGCTGTCTCTTTGCCTCCGTCATACCAGCTGTTGGCAGCATCAGCACAATAAGCTGCTGGGTCTACATCCTCTGGGAACTGGAAGAGGATGAAGTTAGGACACATCACGCTGATAGCCCAAGCATTGCCAAGACCGAAAACGGCAGCCTTCCAATAGTGGTCGGCAGAGATGCCAGCAGCAGGCTGTGGGTAGGCGCTGGCATTCACGTAGGGTGATGTCGGGTCGTACATGGCATGATACTCTGACTTAGACAGGTCGAAAGCGCCTGTAGCCACAGCACTGTGGTCTATGGCTCCGTTGATGGCGATAACCACGTCGCTGTAAGGCTCTATAGTAAGCTCTGTAGGCAGATACCATACACCGTAGATCATCGGAACGAAATCGGCATCCTCATAGTTGAGCTTTCCCTCATCGGTATAGTTACCGTTGTTGGCATGGGCATTGCCTGGAGGGATGGTACCGATGGCGAGGTTCTTCACCTTAGCCTGTACGCCACTGTTATTGTAGAGCACCATTCCCTTGCACCAGCTGTAGTTCTTGTTGTCGGCAATGGTCTTATAGCCACCGCCTACGTTGACCTCCTTGATGATGATCTTAGCATCTTCCGGCTTTTGTGGGGTGTCGCCTCCTACAGGGTTGTCGTTAGTAGAGCATGATGTCATAGCTGCGCTCATAGCCACTGCCAATGCCAGTGAAGCAGCTGCGTTAAGATAATAGTTTAAATGTCTCATAATGTTTAATTTTTTAAATGTTTGATATTAATATTTTGTTAAATTCCTCATTCCTCATTCCACATTCCACATTCCTCATTTTACATTCCTCATTCCACATTCCACATTCCTCATTTTACATTCCTCATTCCACATTCCACATTTTACATTCCACATTCCACACTATATCTTGAGTCTCAGTGAGAGTCCGTAGTAGAAACTGGGTATGTATCCGCTTCCGAAGAGCGATGTCTCAAGATCTGTCTGTGAGGCATGTACAGTCTTCATATTGCGGAAGAAATTGTTGGCATAGAATGACACCGATACGTGGTCTCCTATCTCCTTGGTAACACTCAGGTTGGCAGAGTAGTAGGCCGACAGGCGGTTTGGATTCATGGTGTAGGCATAGTTGGTGCGCACAACGAGTTTCGACAGGTCGCTGTAGAGAGCGGCATCATTGTCTCTTGCCCACAGGAATTTCTCTGCGAAGGGGATCAGTTCCTCTGGTGCATCCCATGTGGTGTAGTATTCCGGATATACGGCGATATACTTGTTTTCACTTGTTCCGTCGTACGGCTCTCCGAAGAAGTCGCTGCCCTGCTGCAGTACATATCCCCTGGTGGCATCGCTCAGTTCGCTAAGCTGCCGGCGGTAGTTATAGAGTGTAGTTTCCAGGCGCAGGGCTATAATCATCCTTATTTTGGGTATGTGGGTAGTCAGTGTCAGGTTCAGGCTGGTCTGCTTCTGAAGGATGCCGTTGCTTACTGATGCATTGGCACTGCTTCCTGCACTGGTGGAGTTGGCACCTCGGTACCATCCTACATAGGCATACGGCACGTTGCCTGTCATGGTGCTGCTTACTCCTAAGGGGATATCAGCGAAAAGCATGTCGTCGATACCTTTATAATAGTAATAGTTACCGTCGAGACGTATACTTGTGCGCAGTGGCTTTATCTGTGCAAAATCGATGATCCACTCCAAGCCGTATCGGCTTACGGCATTGCCATTGGTGAAGCGGTTGTTTACGGCGTATGTGTTGCGTTGCAGATAGGGCAGTGTAGCTGGTGCTACAGCTCCCGTTGCATCAGTCAGTGTTACAATGCCTGTCTGCTGGTCTATACTGAATTGTCGGTTTGCTGCACTGATGCCGCTGCCGTTAAGAGCTGATGGCGGGGTATATCGGTAGGTCATCGGTGTGAAGACATCTGATGACATATATGACCGGCATGTCTTGTTATGGAATGCTGAGATAGAGATGTGTGTCCCCTTTATGTCTGCCTCCAGTCCGATGTCAGTCTGGTTGGTGTATTGCCATCTGAGGTCTGGATTATAGAGTGCTTTTGAGGGATAGGTGTGATAAGCGTAGTAGGAGCGGTTGTCTCCTGTGCTTGTAGAGGCAAAGGCCAGCCGGTCAGTATATGACGGTGTGGGATAGAGCACCTGGAATGAAGGCAGTTTTACGCTCTTGCCCCATCCGGCATGTAGGATAAGACTGCTCACCCATCGCTTCCGCTGATTGCGCCAGAAGATATATCGTGAGTTTACTCGTGGCGACAGGCTGCTGACGGTTCCATATTCAGAGCCACTGATGAAGGTGATGTCATCTCTTAGTCCTGCTGTCAGTTCCAGTGACGACAGTTTGCCGGTAGGCAGGATTATCTTGTCTTCGGCATATAAGGCCAGGTTGTTCATCGTTGGCAGTTCGTCGTATCGGTATTCGCGCCAGGTAGGGGCATAGCGCATGTCGTCGTAATAGGTGCCACGACCGTTATTGCGGCTTCCGCTGTAGTCGATGCCTGCTTTTATGTGATTTGTAATTTGTGGAATGTGGAAACTGTGATGCCAGTCGGCTTTCAGCTTCAGCGACCAGGAGAGGGGCTTTGAGTCATTGAAGCCGAGGACGTACCAGTATCCTGTCGGTCCGAGTATGATGTTGTTTTCCTTTGTGTCGTCGTAGTCCTGGGCTATAAAGTATCCCTCTTCCTTGGTGTGTAGGTAGGGTTGTGTAGAAGCACTGCTGGTGCTGCTGTAACTTTCCGTCTTCTTGTCTGAGTAGGAGAATGAGCCTTTCAGTGAGAGATTGGTGAGCCAAGGCTTGTTCAGCAGCCAGTTCAGGTCGATGTGCGTACGCAGTGAGTTGTCGCGTACCTTAGTATAGTCATCCAGCTGCTCATCAGGATCAGCTTCTGAGTTGTATCCTCCAATGTTGCCTGTCAGCCCTATATTCAATGTCAGCGGCATCTGCTCTCGCATAAGTACTTTCATATAGTTAAGCGACAGGATGTTGCGCTGGTAGGCAGTGTTTGGCGATGCTGCATCACTGAAGGAGCGGGCATGCTCCAGTGAGACGTTCAGCAGGCCGAGGTTATGCCGAAGGTCAAAGCCTTTGTTGAGGGATATCTGGCGAGTGTGCTGGTTTAATTTGCCTTCCACGATAAATGGCGACTTTCCCTTTCGGGTGTTTACTTTTACCACACCATTAGAGAGATCACCGTATTCTACCGACGGAATGCCAGTCACAATCTCCACGCTCTCAATGTTCGAGGCACTGATGTTACGTGTAGAAGCTCCTGTGGTTTCACCTGTCATCGCATTGTTGTCGAGTCGTACACCGTCTACTTCTACTGCTGTACCGAACGAGGCATTTCCTTTCTCCTGACTGTTGCTCCTGAGTGCCATCCTGCTATCGTCCATGAGTGAGGGATTGACGGTCTTACCGCCAGGCAGCAGAGTGGCAATGTCTCCGATATTGAGAATCTGCTGCTGGTCGAGGGCTGTACGGTCTATGGTGTATGAGGTAGTGGCTTCGTTCTGTTTACGTTTGGCAGTAATTGTCACTTCCTCCAGCCGCAGGTCTTCTGGCTTCAGCCTGATGTTTAATCGGGGAATATCCTTTGTTATGGTGATGGGCAGAGTCTGAGTGGCATAGCCCAGGCACTGTATTGTCAGAGTAACCTTGCCGGTGGGAACACCCTTTATAGTGAAGTGCCCTTCAGCATCGGTGATTGCCCATCTGCCATTCTCCTTCATCAGAACACTTGCAAACTCCACTGGTTGCCTATTGCTATTGTCGGTGACCTTACCAGCCACGGTAACTTGTTGGGCGGATATGGTGGAGAGGTGGAGGAGGAAGACGATGAGGAAGGAGAAATGTGGAATGTGGAATGTGGAATGTGGAATGAGAATACTCCAAGCACGGATATCATTCCACATTGAAGATTGAACATTGAAGATTGAACATTGAATATTTCTCATTCTTGCGTTCCTTTGGCAGCAAGCGGCAAGCCGATTACCACATTTCACATTCTTGCATCCCTTTGGTGGAATATTCTTATGCGGCTATTACATTTCTCATTCCACATTCCACATTCCACATTTCTCATTCCACATTCCACATTTCTCATTCCACATTCCCCTCATTTCTCCTCCTTGCACTCGTGTGGAGCAGGAACTTCTGCCTTGATGCCCATTTTGTGGATTTCTGCCAATAGCTGTTCTGCCGATAGTTCTTTGCAGAAGTATGTTACAGCCAGTGTATTACGGCGAGTGTTAACATTCACGTCATCTACAGCATCCAGAGCCAGGATATTGTCGATTGTCTCCTGTGTGGCTGCAGAAGCAGGAATGTTATAGTATGCCCAGCCTATCTTGTCGCTGGTGTAATAGTTAACTGGAGTGTAGCCCAGTTTGTTGATAGCTGTCCGTATGCTGTCCCTGCAAGTGCGGTTGGCATCGTAGCGGATAAACATATAGTGCTTGTCCAAATGAGGTGCCAATGAGTCGATGCCATCCATCTTGTTCAGACGAGCCATGATTCTTTCGGCACATTTCTGACAGTGCATATCGTCCATTCGCTGACCATATCCTCGCTTGATAACCTCTGTTGGGCTATAAGCCTTTGCTTTGTATCTGCCTGTAGCAGCCAGGAGTGAATAGATGGAGTCTGTGCAGGTCTGCTGAGGGTCGTAGGCGATTTTTACCGTACGGCGCTCGTAATTGAATTGCAGTTCACCTACACCAGGGTTCTTACGGAGTGCTGTCTTCACTTTGTGTCCGCACTCTTCACAACGCATACCGTTGATGCGGACTGTGATAGTGTCACTATTGGCAGCCATAGCTCCTATAGAAAGTATTGAAGCAATGGCCAGGATAATAATTTTCTTCATTTTGCAATATATTTTTTTCCGTTATTAATTAATAGTCCACCTTGGTTGGCTGTTGCCTTGTGTCCTGTAAGGTCGTATGTCTGGTTGCCTGTTTGTATATTGGCTTTTATGTTGTTGATACCCGTAGGGGCAGCCGAAGGACAATCCCAGAGTTCGCTCCATGGGATGAATTTCAGATTGTCAGCAGTGGTCTCGAGTGTAGCTGTCAGGCGTTCCATCATTTTTTCGCTCACTGGCAGATACAGGTGTTCGCCTTCCTCCAAGTCGCAGGATTGATATTGTTCGGAGGCATATTTTTCGTCGCGTTCAAAGCCGACGTGCCCTTCTGTGTTTACAAACTTGTAGACACGCTTGTCTTTCTGGGTGACGGTTCCTGACTCTGCAGCCCAATAAGCACTGGTAGAAAAGAATTGCTTAGTGGCTTCGCGGTCAGTAAATGTCAAAGTATATAAACCGGGGGTGGCTGTCAGTATCAGACCAGAGTTGCTACTGGTGGAATGAGCTATTACCACTTCTTCGCCCAGTTCCTGATTGTTGAATCGCAGTCCGGGAGACGAAATGTTGCCCGAGCCAAAGAAATTGCTTACTATAACACCGGCAGGACCAGTAAAGTTGCCACTTGGTTTGATAGCCAGATGACCCGTTGAAGGTATGACAACTGTAGTGTCCCTGTCTTCTGCTGACATATTCAGGCAGCAAAGGCTTAAGCACATTCCGATAGTCAGTTTCCTGATAGAATTTAATTTGTAATACTTAATTTTCATTTCTTTTATTATTCCTTTAATACATTCCACATTCCACATTTTAATACCACAGACCTACAGAAATACCTGCCTGAAGTCTGTTGAGATTATCTTTTGCGACAGCATAGTTGCCGTAGGCACTGACAAACCAGTTACGAGTGAATTTCTCGATGGTGATGGGCAACTGATACGTTATCTTCAGCCGTCCGTCGAAATAGTCTTTATTGAGAATATCCATATCTGGCAGGAGTACAGCTTGGGCATAATCGGTAGTCGCATCGTAAAGAGACAAGTCTGCCTTAGTGGAGAAATGATAACCAACCTTCGCCTCAGCCCACAGGTGGTTGCTGAAGAGAGGCACTCCACCCTCCAACATGAGATGGGTGCTGGCATATTTCAGTTCTGAGGTGTTGAGCAGATGCTTGTTGGTGACACTCTGTAGCATAGCGGTTGCCCCGAAGTAGGTGCTTACATTATTATCATTAGCCAGTGAACAATGGTAGCGAAGACTTATGTCTGTCTTCTTCATTTGGTATCGCTTCTTATATGTAAAGACCGTGTTCCAACAGATGGAGTTGAAACCGGTGACACTGTCAGTCTGGCTGATGCGCTCCTGACGATATTCATCTGCATAGGCCTCTTCGTAGTTGATAGAGAGGTCTGCCGAATGCAGCAGGCGTTCTGTCTTCATGCGGTTACGGGTGTTGAATCCGAATCTGTTGTTGTAATATCTGCCCGGCTCGTATTTGTTGGTGCCGTAGACATATTCCGTTCCGTGAGCCAGGGTAAGACTGTTAAGGCTATGGAATGAAAGACTGCTGTATCCGTATGTCAGTTCTGCTCCTAATTCATGATTTACGTATTCTCTCATATAGCCGTTGTAGCCACCGATGGTGCCAGTGGCATTTTCCAGACCTGTCATCACGTAGTATTTCAGATTGGGGTCTGTCTGAACTGTGGTGAGGCTTGGAAGTTTCTCTTTCCTACGGTCATAGTGTGCTGCAAGACCAAAGGTGCTGTTCCCTGTGGAGTAGGTTATTGCCGGTGTGAAGCGGTACTGTGCCAGGTTGATACGTGAACGGGGGTCACGAAGCCTTGACAAGTCACCTACTTTATAAAAGAGGTTGGCACCGTATGTGAATCCAGACAATTTTACTGAGGCGAGCGAGGCGTTGAGTTCGAAGTCCTGGTTGTCGTATTTGCCTGCTACGCTATTGCCGGAGATGAATGGATTGCTGTTATAGCTGCGTATTACGTCGCTCCAGGCTCTGTCTTTAGTGCGTCCCATATCAAATCGGAAAGCCCCATAGCCATAGAGATACTTGCCTATCTTCTGATAGCGTTCGGTAAAGAATGCCAGATTGTTGTTCATCCCTCCATCCTGTACACGATGCAGGTCTCCGTCAAGATGGCAATAGTCAAAGTATGCTATGCCTCTGTTGGCAGCAGAATCCAGCGAGAGTCCTGCTGCATTCTGTGTCAGTCGCCACAATTGGGTTTCGTCGGCATATCTGTAGCTTTGTGTCGATACGGTCTGGGCAGTGACACCAGCAGCGTAAGCCAATAGTATTATGTTGAATATTCTTCTCATTTGTACTCTCTTGGATTGAAGTCTGTGCCGACGGTAAAGTCGTTCTGGCTATTATTAGTGTCCACAAGAATTCTGCGACCTTCTGGAGTCACCGACTCTGTCTTACGGCATACTGTCTCGCCGTTATAGCCGTTGGTAGCATTGATATATGTATATCCGGCATCGATGTAGTTGAGGAGTCGCTTGGTATTAGCGTCAACTCCTGTCTGGGCCTTGTTCTGCAGGATTTCTATACCGTCGATGATACTACTTGTTGGAATCTTCATAAAACGGTTACCCTTCGTCTTGCCGTATGCAAAGGTTGTTGGCCAGTTGGCTACATCCTCGTCTGTGCTGAAGATGACGATAGAGCACGGACCGCTCTGTACCAGATTGAGGTATGTGAGGCTGGGGTAGGTGGTGTAAACCAGTTCCAGTGCCGGTGTGTCAGGATTGTTTGTGGTACGTCCCTGCATGTCTTTGGCTTCGAAGTCGGCATCCAGCAGGTTGCGCTCCAACTCGCCATTGGGACGATGGTCGATGGCACTGTTTGCCAATAATACGGTTCCTCCAGGCTGAACGCTATAGCCCTGACTGTATGTAGGGATGCGGAACACCTGCTTTGCGACTACTGTATCAGGTATTTGCCCTGGCGTATAGGCAATAGTGCTTTCCGATTCCATCAGAGCGATATACAGTCCGCTGACATCCTGTGACTCATCGGAGTTATTATAAAGTTCGATGTATTTACCTGCTATGTAGTTCTTGTTGTTCGTATCCTTGCTGCCGGCATAGTACACCTTTCCTATTATCATCGACTGGTCTCTGGTGACGCTCATGTTGAGGGTGAGGGTCTTTTCATCTGAGAGCATCTGACTGCTGAGGCTGCCAGATACAGTATATTTTCCATTCATTACCGTCTCTCCTGTCATAGAGCCGTATTCATTTGCCGTCATCTTCCATGAGGCTGCAATGTCATAGACATCAGGCACAATGTTCTGGAAGGTAGCGATGCCGCCAGCGTCAGTCTGTGCCGAGATGGTCTGACCTCCAAGGGTCAGCGTCACGGTATGGTTGCTGAGGTCTGCCTGTGTCAGGTCGGTAGGCATTTGTAGTTGCACTTTTACCGAGAAGGCTTGAGTGGCATCGTCAAAATCGATGCAGGATAAGAGGAGGAAGGAGAATACTAATGCCGCTATAGGAATCCTTCGGAAGTGCTTATTTATGCAGGTAATCATAATTTTCGATATTCAGTTAGAGATTAAAAAACAGTACCACACCGAAGGAGAAGTTGCCAGTGTTCCTTTGCGTCAGTGTATTGCTTGTCGAAGAACTCATGAACGGCTCGTAAAAGAGCACGTTGTTGGCATAGAAGGAGAAACCAGCCGAGCGCCCCAGTTCTTTTGTCAGACGGGCTGAGAGATTCCATGTCACGGGGTTCTTCGTCGGGATGTTGTCACGTGAGACGATAGCTTCGTCTTTTAGTGCGATACTCTCCATATCACTGGGCTTTGTAGGATAGTATGAACCATCGATGCCCAGATAGCCGTTCATCATTTCACTTGTGATATCGTGGGTCTGCAGGTCGCTTGTGATCCATGCGATGGGGTCCTTGCTGGCCACGTAGCTCAGGTTGGAGTTGTGCCAGATCACTTGTGCTGTCAGCGATGCCACCATTCTCAGCTCCGGGATATTGGTAACCAGTCGCAGGGTGCTCACAAATCGGCGGTAGCGGCTATAGTCCAGTTCTGAGGGATATACGATCTTGAATGGAGCAGTGCCGTATTGACGATAGGCGGTGAAATTGTTTATGGGGTTGCTGGCATTCAGGTTCTTCGAGTAGTCCTTACTCTCCTGCCAGGCCCCCGACAGATATACCGATGTGTTGAGAGGCTTGATCTTGCCGAAGTCCATATCTACCTCAATACCTTTATTTATGCTGACGCTGGTATTGCCTATCATGCCTGTTGTCGTCCAGTATGGTGTGGTGCGGGCTGGATTGCCGTAGTCTATTGTCGTAGGCTGTCCGGGAGTGATTATCAGACCTGCATTCTGATCGTAGTAGTTCACGTAGTACATCTGATACTGTGTCAGGTTACTGAAGCCGTTGGGTGTCTTGTCGCGATAGGCGGTGATGCTCAGCTTATGATTTCCTGGCAACTTGATATCCACTCCTGCCTCTATCTTTGTGGTAGTGGCGTTCTTCAGATCCTTGGAGTATTCCACGTCGTAAACGAAAGTATGGTAGTTCAGCAGTTGTGCTGCTGCATCGTTTTGGGGCATATAGCTGGCAGCCACGTGGTCGCTGTAGTGCTTGTCGGGATAGAGATAGTTGAGTCCTGGGGTTTTCGAGTTCAGTCCGATGCCTCCTCTCAGGCTGAGCCAGTCGGCAAGTTCGAGTGTCAGGTTCAGACGAGGTGAGAGTGCCAGTGTGCGTACTTCATCGAAGGGCTGAAGGGCGGTGAATCTCACTCCCGCCTGCACTCTCAGATTGCGCTTCCCCCAGTATTGCCAGCTGAGGTTGTCTTCTGCGAACAGAGCTATCTGGTGCAGTCCCGGTACATCGCTGAAGGCTCTTGGGCGCCCGCTGCTGTTGGGGCGCAGAGGATGGCGCTCGTCTTCGTTATAGTAGCCCTTGCCACTGTTCCAGGTGTATGAATAGTCAAGCCCCGTCTTGAATCGCTGATATACTTTGCCAGATTTAAGAAAGAAAGCATTGTTGGCCTTGACATACAGATTGCCGGGACGACTCTCTGATACACCTGTTGCCTGATATGAGGCATTCTCCCAAGGTATGTTATGATAGCCGGTCTCGCGGGCTGTGATGATAGGTATCAGTCCGCTACTTGTACCCACGAAGGCTGTATTGCGAGCATCGGTCTGGGTCAGTGACAGTCCGATGGTGTAGGAGATGTTTCTTGAGAAGAGGCGGTCGACGGTGATCTTGCCATTATGTGTCAGGCTGATTGTCTGGTTTTTGTTCTTCGACTCTGTACCATCCTGAATGGCGTCAGGGTCTTTTCCGCTCCAGTCCTTGCTCAGCATATATCGCAGCTTGGTGTCGGTATGCCATTTGCGGCTCAGGTCGATACCGTAGCCGGCACTGAAGTTATATCGGTTGTACGAACGGGTCTTCTGTCGTGGGTCGCCCCAGGCCTTGGCATAGTCGAGGTTGAAGTTCAGCACACCGGCTTTGTTCATCTTCAGGCCTTTGCCGAGCGAATAGTTCATCAATCCGGGATTCACCTTGCCTTTCACCTGCCAGGGGGTGACACCGATCTTAGAGTGCACCACCACCAGTCCGCTTGTAAGGTCGCCGTATTCTGCAGACGGTATGCCACGCACCACCTCTACCTCCTCGATGTCGTCGGCATTCACCTGTCGCAGGTCTGTGCCGGTGAAAGAGGTGGCGGAGAAGTCGCCTTGCGATACATTTCCGTTGTTCGACATCGGCACACCGTCTACGATGACGCTTGAGCCAAAGGCAGCGGTATTGTTGTTCGACAGCTGGCGAATCTGAAGATTCTGCTGGGAGGTCATATCTACATTACCCATCAGATGACCTGGGATGAGCTGCATCACGTCGGCCAGGGAGGTGGCTTGAAGGTGGTCGATGGCCTGCCTGCCGATAATGCTGCTGGTAGAGGTGCCTGAGGCGTTCCTGCGGGCAGTGACAGTTACCTCCTTCAGGGCCAGGCTGCTCTCCTGCATACTTAAAAATAGTGATAGCGGCTTGTCGACTTTCACTTGTTGGCGGATGGTTTCGAAGCCTATATAACTTATTATGAGGGTATAATTACCCACCGGGATGCCGCTCAATGTAGCGTTTCCCTCCAGGTCGGTGACGGCATAAATGCCGATTGGCTCTAACTGACAGGTAGCCATAACTATGGGCTCCTTCGAGGCTTTCTCGCTGACTTTCAGGCGGATATGAAATCCATTCTTAGCGGGTTGGGCCGATAGAGTGACCACTGACAGGCATGACAGTATTAATAGTGCGAAGATATGTAGTTGACGCATAAACGTTTTCTTCTTTTACAGGTTGCAAAAGTACAAAAATTAACAATAAGTGGCAATACCTAAAATTGGGGATATTTGCATAAATTGGATTGCGCGCTCGTGGAATTTCGGAAAAAGTTGCTACCTTTGCACAAATTTTAATCAAACTTAATCACATTATGAAGAGATTTATTGGTAGTATTATGCTGATGCTTGGTATTTCAGCCGTCAGCGCACAGCCATTGCCCCACGATGCGACAGTACGGAAGGGGAAACTGAAGAACGGAATGACCTACTACATCCGTCACAACGCCAAGGAGGCAGGACTTGCCGACTTCTATATCGCCCAGCGAGTGGGCTCTATCCAGGAGGAGCCACGTCAGAGGGGTCTGGCTCACTTCCTTGAGCACATGGCATTCAACGGAACGAAGAATTTCCCTGGCAAGGGCAAGCGACTGGGCATCGTGCCTTGGTGCGAGACCATCGGAGTGAAGTTCGGTGCCAACCTCAATGCCTATACGTCGGTAGACCAGACGGTATATCATATCGGCTCTGCCCCGCTGAAGCGCGACGGTATCATCGACTCGTGCCTGCTGGTGCTCCACGACTGGAGCCACTATCTGTTGCTCGAGGAAGGAGAGATTGACAAGGAGCGCGGCGTGATACATGAGGAGTGGCGCACTCGCAGGGCAGGGCGCGCCGTGCAGCGACTGATGGAGCAGGCTATGCCGAAGATATACAAAGGCTCGAAGTACGAGGACTGCCTGCCTATCGGATCGATGGACATCGTGGACAATTTCCCTTACCAGGACCTGCGCGACTACTATCACAAATGGTATCGCCCCGACCTGCAGGCGATAATAGTGGTGGGCGACTTCGATGTCGACAAGATGGAGAAGAAGATCAAGAAGACATTCTCCTCGATCCCGATGCCGAAGAACGCTGCGAAGAGAATCTACTATCCCGTGGCCGACAACGACACGATGATCGTTGCCATCGAGAAAGATGCCGAGCAGCCCATCGTGCTGTTCAACCTCTACCAGAAGCGTGACGCTACGCCCGACGAGCAGAAGAATGATGAGAAGTATCTTCGTGGCGACTATATCGACGGGCTCATCGGTTCGATGCTCAACGACCGCCTTGCCGAGCTGCGGCAGCAGGCTGTGCCTCCGTTCCAGAGTTCTACGGCGAGGGCATCGTCATTCTTCGTGAGCCGCACGAAGGAGGCCTTCTCACTGAGCGTGAGCTGCAAGCAGGACAATATCCTTGGAGGAATCATCACTGCCGTTGCCGTGACGGAGCGGGCTCGCCAGCACGGATTTACGGCCTCTGAGCTGGAGAGGGCCAAGAAGCTGTATCTTAATGCGGCAGAACGACGCTATAAGATGAAGGACGACTACCGCAACTCGCACTATGTGAACCAGTGCGTGCAGAACTTCCTCTCCGGCGAGCCTCTCATCTCGGCTGAGAAGAAACTGGAGAACGCGCAGAAGTTCGACCGCGAGGTGACCTTAGCCGAGGTGAATGCCGCAGTGAAGGAGCTTATCACCGACAAGAACCAGGTGGTGACGATGTACGCTCCCGACAAGGAGGGTTTCGACATCCCTACGGAGGCAGAGATCGAACAGGTGATACTCGCCACGCAGGCCTTCAGCTATGCGCCTTACTCAGAGCAGCAGCTTGCCACAGAACTCATCAGCCAGTTGCCAAAGGCCGGCACTATCGTCAGCGAGAAACCCTGGAGGCACGGCTTCACAGAGCTGACACTGTCGAACGGGATGACCGTTTACATGAAGAAGACCGACTACGAGGCTGATGCTGTGACGCTGAGCATGCAGGCCGACGGTGGAACATCGGTATACGGAGATGAGGACGTACCAAACTTCTCGCTGATTGCCAGCGGAGCGACGGAAGGTGGTGTAGGTCAGTTTGACGCCATCACCCTGCGCAAGATGCTGACGGGCAAGTCGGTGAGGGTGAGCCCATCAGTGGGGGCCAGGACGCAGGCCATCAGCGGAAGCTCGTCGGTGAAGGACATGAAGACGATGTTCCAGCTGGCATATCTCTACTTCACCCAGCCGCGCAGGGACACCACTGCATTCAATGGACTCATCAACCGCACCCGCTCGTTCCTGGCCAACAGGAATGCATCGCCGCGCGTGGACTACAACGACTCTATCCGCGCCATTCTCTACGGCCACAATCCCCGTCTGGCTCCGATGACTCAGGCGAGGCTCGACATGACAAACTACGACCGCATACTCCAGATATACAAGGAGCGATTCAGTGATGCCTCAAACTTCAAGACCGTCATCATCGGAAACTACGACGAGCAGGAGCTGCGACAGATGGTATGCCAGTATCTCGCCTCACTGCCCTCTACGGGCAAGAAGGAACAGGTGAACAAGGCGAACCTGGCGCAGATAGTGGGTGGCCAGTCAGTGCACAAGTTCACAAAGAAGATGGCCACGCCGCTGGCGAACGTAAGCATCTACTATACTGCCGACGTGCCGTTCAGTCCGAAGAGTGACCTTGAACTCGACTTCCTCAAGCGCTGTCTCTCGATAGCTTACACCGACTCCGTACGCGAAGAGAAAGGTGGCACGTATGGCGTCAGCGTGAACTTCGACCTCGACAAGGACGACACTTCCAATGCCTTGCTACAGATATCCTACAATGCCGACCCGGAGCGATACACCGAGCTGAATCCTATCATCTACAAGCAGCTGCAGAACATCGCCGACCACGGCCCTGCCGCCTCGTCGCTGCAGAAGGTCAAGGAGTATCTCGTGAAGCAGTACGCACAGGTAGCCATTACCAACGACTACTGGAGCTACGTCATCTGGCACGAGATAGACGATGATGCCGACTTCGACCGTGACTACTGTAAGATGGTGGGCGAGGTGACCGCCGCCGACGTACAGCGTATGGCGCAGAAGATGCTCGCCGCCAAGCGGTGCATAGAGGTGACGATGCTCTCAGAATAAACTTACACTTCAGGGCACAGGCCATATAGGAGCGCAAAGGTTTTTATCCCTTTGCGCTTTTTTGTTTCTGCGCAAGGATTGTATCCGTCATTTTGTCTCGGGAATAAATAAGAAAATCAAGCTTTTATTTTGCATTTTGCCCGACTTTTTGTAACTTTGCCCCAGATATTCGATCGCTGACACGATAAAAATCATATAAATTATGAATAAGAACGAGAAATTTGTCATCACCCTCAACCGCGAACTTGGTTCCGGCGGGCGCACCGTAGGCCGTAAACTGGCAGAGAAACTGAATGTGAAATACTACGACAAGGCTCTCATCGAAGGCCTCACCAAGGAGTTCGGTCTGACTGTCGATGAGATTGAAAAAATCAAGGCTCAGAAGAAGTCATGGTGGAATGAGTTCAACAACTACTACAAGAAGCGCAATTCTACCACCCTTCCGATGGAGGCAGAGACCGTGCTCACCACCGAGTCGATGATGGCCACCGAGAAGCGCATCCTCCAGACCCTCGCCGAGGAGGAGTCGTGCGTCGTAGCCGGCAGGAGCGGATTCCTCGTGTTCCGCGACTGGCCCAACCACATGAACATCCTCATCCAGGCATCGCTCAAGAAGCGCATCGAGCGCGTGATGGAGCGTCAGCATCTCAGCCGTGAGGAGGCCGAGGCAGTCATCGAGAAGGTAGACAAGGGGCGCGAGACGTTCATCCAGAAGTATGCCGACACATCGCGCTACGATGCCCGCAACTACGACCTTGTCATCAATATGGACACCCTCACCGAGGACGACGCCACAGACATCATCCTGGCCTACATCGAGCGTAGCAGATAGGGCAGTGTATAAACAAGCGAGATGGGCATTTCCGACAGGACTAAGCTCATCGGTGCTCCCTGTAGCCAGGATCTTTTAAATAGACTACATCTTTGCATAGCATCCCGATAGACGAATGATGAGTAATGAATAATATCGTCTTATCGGGATGTCTTGTGAACAGCCGCTGATAGAGTTCGCGCTCAGTATCTTCGTCGAGCGAACTGCTGATCTCGTCGAGCAGCAGGATATCCCCTCCGTGCAGCAGCCCGCGGGCTATGGCGATGCGCTGTGCCTGCCCTTCGCTCAGTCCGCTGCCCCGCTCGCCAAGCTCGGTGTCGAGCCCGTTGGGCAGGTCGAGTACAAAGTCGGCACATGCAGTATGCAGCGCCTCCCGCAGTTCTTCTTCAGTTGCATCGGGCTTGGCCAGCAGCAGGTTATAGCGGATGGTGCCGCTCATCAGGGTGTTGCCCTGCGGCACGAAGCACAGTTCTCCGCCCACCTCTGTCTCTCCGCTCGTGGGCTTGATAAATCCAAGCACGATGCGGAACAATGTCGTCTTGCCGATGCCCGTCTCGCCCATGATGGCGGTCTTCGACCCTGCTGCGAACTCATGTGTGAAGTGCGACAGAATCTCCCTGTCGCCCTTGGCATAGCGGAATGACACATCCCTGAATCGGATGCCCGGTGCGCAATGTGTCTGTACATTTGTCTCACTGCCCGGCGACACATCCGGACCGTCACCTTGTTCGAGCTCCTCCAGGCGGTCGATGCTTGCCGTAGCATGTATCACGCCCGGCACCATGTTCAGCAGTTGTAGTATCGGATGCTGAATCATGCCCACCAGTTGCAGGAACGATGTCATCACTCCGAACGTTATCGTGCCGTTGCGCAGTCCGATGCCTCCCCATACGAATGCCATCAGATAGCCCAGTCCGAAGACGCAGCCAATGATGAGCCGCGTAATGACAGTGAATCTCATCCTCCTCATCACGTTGCCCCGCAGGCGCCGCTGCATCGAGTCGAGTCTGCTCGTCACCCATTGCTCCGAGCCCAGCGAGCGCAGCACGGCATTATGCTCCATCCCCTCCTGCACCTGCATCTGTATCCGGCTCTCATCCTGACGGATGTCGAGCGTCATCTGCTTGAGCCTCTTGGCGATGAGCTTGCCGAAGACGATTGCCATCGGTGTCAGCAGTAGCAGCGCCCATGCCAGACGGGCATCAAACCAGCGCATCAGCAGGAACGCACCGCAGAGCTGTATCATCGTTATGACCATCTGTGGCAGCGTTTCGGTGCATACCTCCGCCACCTGCTCTATGTCCTTCGCCAGTCGCGAGGTGACGTCACCCGAGTGCAGTTCCTCACCGTCGTAAAGCTTTCTGCGGAACAGGCAGCTGAAGATACGCAGGCGCAGTGCGTTGGTCTGGCGCACACTGGCCGAGGTCGTCAGCCAGTAGCCCACCTGTCGCAGCACCACGCCGCCTACTACTGTCAGCACCAGCCAGCCCACCATCGTCAGCACGTCGTCAGCCGACCCCCTGCGTATGGTGTCATCGATGAACCGTCGGCTCAGCCATACCATCAGCAGTCCGAAAGCCACCTGTCCGATGCCTGTCACTACGCGCACCGCTGTGTTCCAGCGGATGCCGCGTGAGTTACGCCATAACCATGAGAGATATCTCATTCCACTACCTCGACCGACTTCCATTCGGCTATCATCTCAGCCACATCGGCCTTTGCCTCGCTTGCCGTCACGTCGAATTCCTCGCAGAGCCTCTCGGCCAGTGACTCTACCGTGAAGTCGCCCATCTCCTGAGCCTGCTTCCACAGCCACGCAGCCGTCTCGTTCAGAGCCAGCAGCTTTCCGAAGTTGATGGCATCGAGGCCCTCACCGATAATCACGCGCTCGCCGCACACCTCGCGCAGCACAAATCCTTTCTTTATTCTCATAATATTATCCTCTTATATATAGCTAAAAAGTATCTTCTTACAGGACGCATGCGGAACCATATCCTTGCAGCCCGCACGCGCCATTTATTATATAGGTAATGTGTCCTCTCCTTCGAATCCACCACGTGCGTAGCGATGGCCCGTACGTCGCTGAGCGAGCAATGCTCCGTGCCTGCCAGATTGCCGTCGCCCATCAGTGTGACCCTCTCGCCTTCGATGCGTATTATCCGATGCACCACATATCGGCAGCCTTCCACCCATGCCAGCACTATATCGCCCACCTGCGGTGCGACAGCCTTCTGCAGGATGACGCTCTCCCTGCCACCGATGATAAAGGGCAGCATACTGTTGCCATTCACGGGTAGTGTCACGCTCACCCCCTCGTCAGCCAGTCTGACGGCCTCCTCTATTATCTCGTTGTCGGTCATAGTGTGATTGTTTCGTTGCACAGTCTTGCAGCCTCTTCGTCGGGCAGGCACTCCAGATGCCATACGGCTACCGTCGATGCCAGCGTGTTCTCCGTCAGGTGCAGTCCGTCGGCTATACGCTCATCCCAGCGCTTGCCGCTGATACTCTCCAGCAGGGCCACATACGCATGTATGCCACTCAGGCGATGTATCTTGTTATATGGTGCCTGACTCAGGAGGACGATACCTCCCAGTGGGTAGCTCACGTTGCGATAGCAGGGTGTCTTTCCGCTCCAGGGCGAGCCGTACACTGTCGCCTCAGCGTCCTTCCCGATGCGTACCACAGGGTTGTCGTCGTTCACCAGGGCCGTGCCTGATATGTATCTCTGCCACAGGCTGGCGTGGGTACTCTTCCCCGTACCGCTTGGACCGAGGAACATATATCCCCGCCCCTCATAGCTCACTACCGCCGCGTGGAACAGCACCGTGCCATTGTCGGCCGTAGCCAGCGCAAACATTACCATCAGTGAGTTGTCGATAGCCATCTTCACATACTTGCCCGTCGTGATAAGCCGTCCCTTGCGATAGTCGGCAGAGCAGACGAGCCATCCTGCCGTTGCGCCCCACCAGATAAAGCCGAACACCGCTTCACCCTCAGCCGTATGTCCGCAGATGATCTCCTGTCCCTCCTCCTCTTGGCGCATTTCCTCTGAGTAGTCAGGTGCATCCCCATCCTCTACGGCTATCTCAAACACTGTCTCACCGTCAGCACAGGCAAACGGCTCATAATTGGTCATCAGTGCAAGGATACTCTCCTCGCCACTGACGCAGAACCGATGCCCTGCCACCTCGTAATATCTTGTCTCTCTCATCTTGGAATATCTCTTAGTGATAACGTCATGTACCTGATGCATATAGGCAGCGTCTTGACAATAGCCATTCAGGACTGTAGCATCCGTCTCGTTGTCGTTTTTACGTTACGGGTGCAAAGATAGTGCAAAATTTCGATTAAACGAAGAGAATGCAAATATATTTGTGTTCTTGAGTGGGAGAAATTTATTCAAATCGAGCGAAATACCAAAGGAAAACTTATTTTTCTTTGTATTTGCTTTACCAACGGTCGCTGTTTGCGTAGCGAGGTAAAGCAAATAAAAACAAAATGCGATTCTGAAGATTTTGATAAGATTAACAATCAAAATCGTGTATTTCGCTCGCAAATTCGTATCTTTGCAACCGTAAACCCAAACATGTTAGGATTATGACAGCAATACAACTGCGTGCGGAACTGTTCCGCGAGATGAGTCCGCTGCTCGACAGCGAGGCAGCGATGACAAAGGTGATAGCTTTTGTTAAAGGTTTGGTTATCGCCCAGAAAAAAGAGGCGGGCATCGCTCCCCGTGACGGATGGGCAGCAGCTGCTATGCAGGCCCACGCTGATGGTGAGGACAAACTGATGGCCGATGATGTGTTTGAGGACGAAAAGATGGAGGACTGGAAATGGTAAGCCAGTTCGATGTCTATTGGGTTGACCTGAACCCCACCATCGGCGCAGAGATGCAGAAGATTCGCCCGTGCGTCATTGTCAGTCCCAAGGAACTGAACGACCACCTCGACACGGTGATTATCGTTCCCGTCACGTCGGCCATTCATGGCTATCCCTACCGCGTGCGTTGTCACATCATGGGTCGTGATGGCGAGATGGCCACCGACCAGATACGCACCATCGACAAACGTCGGCTGAAGAACCGAATCGCTACGCTTACTGCCGATGAGACAGAATCGCTGCAAGACGTGCTCCGGCAGATGTTTTGTGAGTAGCCCGCCCTGACAGTTCGTCATCAGCATGCACATCATCCCCTGCCCGGCTTCGTGCCGGGCGGGGGATGGTTGTGGTCTGTGGGGTTATCTCACGTCGCCATCGTAGTTCTCGTCGCTGCCTTCATAGTCGAAGGGGCCGCTGCTGCCGAGGGAACGTACTTCTTCGCCGCTGCCGGCGAGCAGGTGACTCTGATGTTGCAGCACGATGATGCGCTGCTCGGGTTTCATATACTTCTTTTTCATTGTTCTCTATGGATTTGTTGTTGTTTTTGTCTACGGACTTTTCGGACTTTTAGGACTGTCTTCTCACTTAATCGCGACCTTCTTGCCTCCGTGGATGTAGAGGCCCTTAGCCGTCGGCTGCCCGTCGAGGCGGCGACCGTCGAGGGTGTACCACGCATCGGAACCATTAACCGTGAACCCTGAATCGTGAACCGAAATAATACCCGTTGCCTCGTCGTCCCCGAAGTTGAGGTTGAAGGCGCGGACGTGGGACGACTGCGGCGAAGTGGGCTCGCCGGCGGTGAGGTCGCCGAGCAGCTGGAAGTAGGCGCGGTGGGTGCCGATGGTTATGGTCTTCGTGGGATAGAAGAGCTTGTTGGTGGCGCCGAGGTAGAGCTTGGTGTTGTCGCCGTCGGCGGGGGTGGTGACGGGGGCGTAGGTGCCGGTGAAGGTGAGCACGCCCGTGACGGTGGCGTCATGCTTTTCGGCGTCGATGGTCACTCCATTGAAGACGGGGCTGACGAGGTCGCTGCAGGTGGCGGCGTTCTGGCCGTCGTAGGCCACGTAGCCGGCGGGCTTGTCCCACTTGATGATGAAGGGCGTGCCGGCGGGGATGGTCGTGGCGGCGGTGAAGTTGAGGGTCAGCGTGCCGTCGGCGAAGGTGCTCGACGTGGTGTTGAGCGTCATGGCCTGCACGTTGTCGCCGCTGAGGGTGCCGCTGGCGGTCAGGTCAACGGCGAAGGGCAGGCAGAGGGTGTTCCAGGAGCCGTCCTTGTAGAGGGTGCGGCCGCTGAGGGCTACGGCGAGGGTCTGGCCTGCGTGGTCGGTGATGGCGGCGGTGTTGTCGGCGGCGTCGGCCAGGGCGAGGCAGGGCTGGAGGGTGGTCTCAGCGGCAAAACCGCTGAGCACACTGGCGGTGAGGGTGCCGGTGTAGATGTTGCCGCTGCCGTCGGTGAGGGCCTGGCCGTCCTTGACTGCTACGGTGCCGCCTTCGGTGCTGATGCTGCTGGCGGTGATGCGGTCGGCGGGGCGGGTCCAGCCGAGGGTGATGGCGGTGCCGTCGTCGGCGAAGGCGTAGATGCCGGTGGCGTTGGTGCCGGTGGCGTTGGCGGTGAGGTGTCCGCCGAGGATGCTGTGCGTGTTGCCGTAGATGGCGTAGGCGTTATTGCCGTCGGCGGAGATGGTGAGGGTGCCGCCCCGGAGGGTGACGTGGGCGTAGATGCCACTCACCGTGGAGCCGGTGGTGGTGATGCTGACGTTGCCGCTGTGCTGCTCGTAGTTGGACACATAGATGCCAAGCGATTTGCCGTCGTAGCGGAGGGTGCCGGCGGTGGCGTCGTCGAGGCTTTGGCCGTAGATGGTGAGGTTGTATCCATCGATGCCCGTCGTGTTGCCGTAGAGGGTCATGGTCTTGCCGTCGGCGAGGATGAGGGTGATGTTGCCGGCGGGCAAGATTTGGGTGGCGTAGGCGATGTCGGTGCCGACGTAGTAGGTGCCGGCGGCGAGGCTTACGCGGCCATCCTCACCCAAGGTCTCATGTCCGTCGAGGGCGATGGCGCTGGCCTCGCCAGGGGTGCCGTCGGCTTTGATGTAGGCTACGGTGACGGGCTTGCCGGTGCTGTAGATGGCTTCGGTGGAAGCGAGGGTCTTGCCGTCGCAGTCGGCGGTGATGGTGAGGCGGGCTATGGCTTTGCCGGCGAGGAGGTCGTTGTCACCCGTGGGGGTGTAGAGGTCCAACAGCTGGCCGCCGAGGGTTGCACGGGGGGTGTATCCCTGCGCCGCGCCGCTGGCAAGGGTTGAGCCGGGGGTGAATACGTAGCCGGAGGCGAAATAGTGGTTGCCTGCCAGGGTGAATCCGTTCTCGGCCTTCAGTCGGGCGCCAACAGGGGGGGTGGCGAGCCATCCGGTCTGGTTGACGAAGGTTCCCGGGGGGGTGGTGATGTTCGCGCCGAGGTCGAGGCGGTAGGCAGGGAGGGCGCCGTGGTTGTCGGCGATGTCGGCTCCCTGGCAGCCCACGCCGGAGGTGGCGGCGGTGCCGTTCACGGTGCAGCCGTGGTAGTAGTTGTTGCGGAGGGTGTTGCTGATGCTGCCGCAGATGGTGCCGTAGTTCCTGTTGTTGGTAGCGGTGATATAGGAATCGGTGACGGTGCAGCCGCTGACAGAGCCAGTGCCAGTGTTGTAGCCTATGATGCCGCCGACGTAATAGCAGCCTGTGATGCGGGCGTCGGTGAGGTGGACGTCGAGGATGACGGCACCACTGCTTATACGGCCGAAGAGGCCTTGGTAGCAGTCGGCATTGTCGCTGCCGTCCTTGCGGATGCGGATGCCGCTGACGGTGTGGCTGTCGCCGATGAAGGTGCCGCGGAAGTAGCGGTAGGTGCCGCCGATGTAGGTGCCTATGGACTCATAGTTCTCGGCGTAGTCGTCGGGCTCGGCAACGTCGTGGTCGAACGTGATGTCGGCTCCGAGCTTGAAGTACTTGCCGCTGTAGTCGTTGGCGGTCTCGCCGTTAGTGCCGTTCACGCGGTGGGCGAGCAGCAGGAGCTGGTCCTTGTTGTATATCATGTAGGGGTCTTTCGGGCTGCCCTGGTTCACGGTTGCCCAGTCGATGGGGGCGAGGGCGACGCTGATGGTCACGTCCTCGTCGGGCATGGTGAGGGTGGTGCCGCTGAGGGTGCCTGCGCTGGCGGTGTAGGCGTACTGGTAGCCGGGCTGTTGGCATACGGCGCTGGTCGTGAGGGTGAGGCTGAGCTGGTCGTCGCTGCCGTAGTAGAGGGTCTGGCCGCGCTGCAGTCCTCCGCCGCTGTAGGCGGTGATGCCGCTGACGGTGTACTGGGTCGCTGTGCCGGTGAGGGCGATGGCGCCGATGGTTACGTCGGCGTCAGCGGCGACGGTGCGGGTGGCCTTGCCCTGGGCGATTTCGAAGGCGGCGGTGTAGTAGCTGTTGGTGGCTGTGGTGGTGGCGTTCCATCCACGGGCGAAGGTGGCGCTGCCGCTGCTGGCCATCGTCTCGCCGGTGGCGAGAGGTGCGGGAGCGCAGAGGCTGTTGGTGATGGTGACGGTCTTGGTCGCGCCTGTCCACCCGATGAAGCCGCCGTTGTAGGCTCCGCTGCCGTTCTGCTGGAGCAACTTGCCGTCGAAGAGGCATCCGGTGAAGGCGATGGTATATTCTGACGCACGGCTCCAGGCTACGAATCCGCTGTTGCTGCCGTCCGCGCTGCGGATGACGGCCGAACTAAGGCAGTCGGTGAACGATACGTTGTGCTCGCAGAGGCCGACGAAACCGCCCGCGCCGACTTTGGCGTGGATTTCGACGAGGCTGGTGCAGTGCTCGATGGTGACGGTGCCGAAGAGGTGGCCGATGAGTCCGCCGAGGTTATGGTCCCCGGAGCCTGTGTAGCCATCGTAGATGCTGCCCGCGATGGTGAGGTTGCGGAACGTGGGCTGGTGTTCGCCGTCATTCGCGGTCTCGACGAAGGGAGCCACGAACTGCGCGTCAATGGGCGCGTCGGCGGTGCCGTAGTCGAGGGTGAGCGTGTGGTTCTGTCCGTCGAAGGTGCCGGTGAAGGGCTGTCCGCCCGCCATGCGCGTGACGGTGATGTTGTCGCCGAGCTTGACGGTCTTGCCGCTGAAGTAGCCCATGGTGTTGTCGGCCAGCAGGTCGCAGAAGACGTTCCAGCCCCCGGCGGTGAGGATGGTGTACTCCGTGCCCGCGTCGTTGACGGAGAAGTCATCGCTGCTGTATGGGCGAAGGGTGACGGTGCCGGTGGGCACGTCGACGTCGTCGCCGCTGTAGGCGGTGGCGCCAGCGTAGAGCGTCTGACCGCTCTTGATGTTCACGGTGCCTGTGCCGCCGCGGCTGCTGTAAGATACGAAGTCAGAGGCCTTGCGACAGCCGATGGTGAGGGCGGTGGCGGCACCGTAAACGTAGATGCCCTTGCCGCTGCCGGCAGTGGTGGCAGTCACCTGCCCGCCGTTGATGGTGATGCCATTCATGACATAGATGGCATCAGAACTAGAACCAGTGCCTGTGTCGGTGACGTTGACGATGCCGCCGTTGATGGTCATGCCTCCTAGGGCATAGATGGCTCTTGATTCGCCGGTGACGGTGAGCCGCCCCGTGCCGCCGCTCTGGCCGTAGATGGCCAGCGGGTAGCCGTGGTCGAGGTAGATGGCATGAGATGTGCTCTTGCTGACGGTCATTTCCGCGCCGTCGGCCAGGATGAGGTGGATGGTACCGTTATCGCCAGTGTAATAAAGTTGTTCCGTGTAGCTGGCGTCCACGCCGTCCTTGCTGTTCTTCACGACGTACCAGCCCGCGGGAATCAGGATGTTGCCCCAGGCGTTGGTCGATAAGCCGTCGGCTGTGACGTCGCCCGTCAGCACGGTGGCGGTGGCGGTCTGCTCGTTGCCGTCGGCGTCGATGTAGCTGACGGTCTCGGTGTCTGCCCACGCCCCCTGCGCGGTGGCGAGGAGTGCGAGGGCAGCGATGAATCTGCTGATGTTGTGTATCACAATAATATAATGTATAATGTTTATTTGTTGTTGTTTTTGTCTACGGACTTTTAGGACTTTTTGGACTTATTAGAGGCACCGCAGTCCTTTGAGTCCTTATAGTCCGTAGAATTATATTTTTCCTTAGAACGTGTAGCCATTCACGGCATCCCAGTCGGGGCGGTTACGGCTTCGTGATGGTGCGCGTGTTGCCATCGGTTGCGTCGGTCAGGCCGGGGGCGATGCTCACCGTGCCGCACGTGCTGCTGTAGCCCACGCCGATGATGCCGGTGGCTTCGGTGCCCACCTTCGTGGCGGTGACGCTGGTGATGCCTTCGGTGATGGTGATGGTGCCGCACTGGCTGTACCAACTGCTGCCGATGGCCGCTGCGCCCATTCCGCCGGTGGCTGTGACGGTGCCGCCCTCGATGCGGATGTCGCCGCACTTGGTCTTATTGCTGCTGTTCCAGCCCTTGCCGGTGCCGATGCCTGCGGCCTGCTGTCCGCCGGTAGCGGTGACGTTGGCCGAGCCGCCGATGGTGATGTCGCCGCAGACGGAGGCGGAATAACCACTACCGTATAATACTGTTGCGGCGCTGCCGATGCCCGCCGCGTTGCTGCCGCCCTTGGCCGTGACGGTGGCGCTGCCCTGAATCACGATGTTGCCGCACGTGCCGCCAGCATCGGGGCCGATGCCGGGGGCACCGCCGTTGCTGCTGGCTGCGAGCGAGCCGCTGCCCTGGATGGTGAACGTCGTGCCGGCGGGGCCGGGCTGGATGCCGGGATAGCTTCTGTAGAATCCCTTGACGGTGTTCGTGCCGCTGAGGGTGATGGTGGCGTCGCCCTCGCAGGTCAGACCAGCCCAGGCGTAGCTGGTGCCATCGTACACGCCGTTGATGGTCACGCCGTCGAGCGTCACCGCGGCATCGTCGGCAATGGTAATCTTCACGTTGCTGGAGAGCGTGCCGGTGAGGGTAGCGCCGTCGCCTATCGTGGCGTCACGGGTGATGGAGGCGAGATTGACGGTGCCGGTCAGCACAGTGGGGGCGGGCGCGAGGGCGATGCTCGACTTGTAGTATTTGCCGTTGGCGAAGCCGCCCGAGGGCGAGGTCTTCGTGGCAGTGTAGAGCACGTCGTCGGTGCCGGTCACGTCGAAGGTCACATCGTCGGTCTCGCCCGAGCCGAGGGCGTCGAAGCGCAGGGCGGCATATACCACGCCCTCGCCGTTGGCCGTGCGGGCTGCGTCGTCGAGCGTGACACTCACGTCGCCGGTTGTCACATTCCCGGTGTACAGCTTTCCGCCCGCCGAACTGACGGTGACGCTCTTCACGCCGACACCCGTGGGCAGGCCCGAGAAGTTGAGGCGGAACATCGACTGCACGTTCTTGAACTGGGCCTTCGTCGTCGTCGCCGTGTAGCCGTCGGTCGGTGTGCCCGTGGCGCTCTCCACCGTCACCTTGGCCTCGGCGAAGTCATAGCCGCTCAGCCCGGCCAGCGTGCCCGTCTGGCCGCTGTAGTCGAAGACGCCGTTGGCGGTGTTGTAGTAGAGTGTCAGCTGGTCGTTCACTTCGAGCGTGGCCCACGCCGACGGCTCGCTGGTGTCCAATTCGTAGTTTTTGACGAACTTCATCGTGCCCGTGAGGTTGGCGCTCTTTCCGGCCTGGTCGGGGTGCAGTTTGGAAAATACATCTTTGCTCTCGGTCGAGTAGCACGACTTTGCGCCCTTGTTGAGATACACCACAATGTTGTCGGCGGTGGTGAAGGTGGCGTCGAGCCCGCCCGTCTCGCTGTTGTAGTCCACGGCGCGGGTCGTGCCGTCGCCCCCGAAGCTGGCGGGGATGCTCACTTGGTAGGTCGTCACGGCGGCGGGCTGCCCGGTGGCGGGCTCGTCGGCGATGATGTTGTCGTCGTTGGTGCAGGCCGTCATGCCGCAGAGGGCGACGGCGGCGGCGGCGAGGCTCAGCCCGGCCGTCCGCAGGAAGTTGGTCGTTATCTTCTTCATTGTCGTTGTCATACTTAAAGGGTTCATTACTCTGTTCGTTTACCACTCGTAGGACTCGTAGTCCTCCCTGTCCGCGCCGCGCTGCTGTTCGCCGGGGCTCCCTGTCAGGATGCAGCACTGATGTCTCAACTCCACGACCGTCATCTGTGGCCGTGCGTACTGTTTTCTCTGTGTCATTGTTTTCATTCTTTTCTTTGTTTTTATTGATGTTTGGAAATTATTTGCTCTGAATCCCGTCGGCTGCCGTCAACTCGTACTCGCGGCTGTCGTCCACGTCGTCGTCGGGGCGGTCGGCGGTGATTTCTGGTTTTATTATTTTGTTGTTTCGGATATTTTGTTTATCTTTGCCGCCGATAAGAAAATATGTTAGGATTATGAAAGGAACTGTATTGAGGAAACCGTCCGCGAAAGCAGCCCCGTACTGGGGGATGCTACAGGGGTTGAGCAAGCCGCTGAAGCTGGAACTGGTGGTGCTGCTGAGCGAGTCGATGGAAGAGAGAGAGGTAGCACCGACCCCTCCGCCCCCGCCATTGAGCGAGGAAGAGCGGAAAGCCGGTCTGATGCGCCTGGCCGGCTGTTGGGCCGACGACCCTGAGGACGCCGCCCGCATGGAGGCCGCCATCAAGGAGTGCCGCGAGAACGACGTGCTTCGTGAAGTAAACATGGACTGACAGCTATGGAGAAGTACATTCTTGACACAAACACGTGGATTGAGCATTTCCACCAACGCAGTGGCGTGACACAGCATATCATGGAGCTGTCCACTACGCAGATTTTCGTCTCGGAGGTGACGCTGGCCGAACTGACTTTCGGTGCTTACTATAGCGATGACTTCGAGCGGCATATCAAGGAGCCGGAGTGGTTGCAACGCTACATCACCGTGCTCGACATCAGCGAGGTGTTCGACGAGTATGCACAGATTCGCTGCGCCCTGAAGCGACAGAAGAAGACGCTGGACAAGGAGATTGGCAACTTCGACATTCTGATAGGTGCCACCGCCCTGCACTACGGCCTGACCGTGGTGACCGACAACGTGAAGCACTTCGAGCCGATGCCCGGCGTGAAGGTCGTGAACTGGGTGGAGCGCGAGTAGCCCTCCGTTCCTCCTATTCTCCTTAGACATAGGACACGACAGCATCCCTCGCATGGCTCCGCGCCCTGCGGGGGATGTTTGCGTCTTGTATGTCGTTGTTCGTGTCATCCGTTTTATTCCTTATTAATCGTCACCGTCACCACGGGCCTAACTCTCGCGGTGGCCCCGAAGTCGGCTGCTCCCTCGCCAATGGTGTCCGACAGCAAACGGTACTTCACCGTGCCGCCATCATCGCAGCCGTTGGGCGTGATGGGCTGGGTGAGGAGCAGCACGGTGGCTGCCCTCGCGGAGTGTCGGATGATGTGAATGGTTTTGTTCATTGTTGTTTGATGTTTTATTGTTATACCTTATTCAATATATTGGGCTGACACACCATAAACGGAGGCCGCCGAGCGCATCTTTCGGATGTCTCGGCGGATATTATCTTGGGGGAGGGAAGTCGGGAGGAGGGGCTAAGGCACGGCTGAACTCATCGGAGAAGCGAATTTCCTTTATCATAACTTGTCGATAAAGTCCATAGCTTCGTTCACAGTCATGGCAGGTGCTGTCTCAGCCTGCTTCATGCCACGCTTGATGGTCTGTGCCAGTTTGTATGCCTGTTCCATCTGCTGAAGCTCTCGGATAAATATCCGTTGTGGTGTGTCAGTAAGTCAAAGAACGGTCGCCGTGAGCTAATTGCGTTTGGGTTGGAACAAACGGACGAGGAGCCAGATGGTGCCTCCCAGGATGAGGGCATAACTGGCGCCGAAGATGAGGAGAAGCCACAAGGGCGTCTCGTGTAGGAATGCGTTGAAATCCATCTTGCTGTTCAGTTTATGATTCTGCTGCAAAGGTACGGATTTCTGCCGAATCAAGTTGTTGCAAAATTGTAATAGGTGTTGCAAAACTGCCCAACAGGTGTTGCAAAACTGCCCAACAGGTGTTGCAAAACTGCCCAATAGGTGTTGCAAAACTGAAAATGAGGTGTTGCAGAACAGGATTTTCTTAAAATAGGCGGATACCTCCCTAAATCTCTCGAAACGCCTTTGTACAGAGGCCTTTCGCAAAGGGAGGTATGAGCGAGATACCTCCCTTATACCTCCCTCATACCTCCCTGAGGCAGCTCATGCAGCCGTCAGCGGTATCACCTTGTAGTGAGCCACGTGGCTGCGCTCCGTGCTCTCATATCCCAGAGCCTTCATAGCCCTGCCCAGATAGATGCGGGTGCTGTGAGAGTCCTTGACGGATGGATACTCATTGGTGATGATTTCCAGCAGGCGGTCACAGTTCATCGACAGCGAGGGCTCACCCTCCTCGGGCTTGCGGAAGCAGATGCGGATGATCTCCGTGATGTCCTTCTTCTCCATGTAGTTCTGATTGAGCTGCTGGATACGGGCCACCTCATCGTTGTTGAACCAGTAGGGTGACTTCTGCTCACGCACCTCGTATAGCACCTGGGCATAGAGCTGATCGTAGGGTATGTCGCCAGTGTTGTCGATGAATTTCCCCTTTGGTATCGTCAGGCAGATGTATCTGCGCGAGCCTGTTGCATCTGTCAGCGGGTGGGGATTGTTGGTGGTGGCCACAAACGACGCGTATCGGGGCCGGTCTTCCTGGCTTGCGCCATAGATGGGGCGTCCGTTCACCTTGCTCTTCGAGAGTGTCTGCTTCAGGTTGGCATGCTGACTGGGGCGGATGGCATCGAGCTCATCGAGGTTGACCAGCAGGTTGTTCGTCAGGGCCATCTCCTTGTCAAACTTGTTTGAGAGGTTCAGGTGGTCCAGATAGTACTCTCTCAGAGTGGGAGGCAGCAGCCTCACCAGGAAGGTGGTCTTGCCACATCCCTGAGCGCCGATGAGCGTAGGCACACATTCATTGCCGTGGATGGTGTCCATCTGCAGCCAGTGGGCCACAACAGACCGCAGCCACGTGGCCAGATAGCCCATCAGTTCCGAGTCCACCCCAGGCAGGCGGTTGAAGAGTCGAGCCACGTGGTTCTCGCCGTCCCATCTCGGCAGGTGCTCCAGATAGTGGGCGATGGGGTCGAAGGTGTCAACCTCATTGGAGTTGACATACTCCACGATGTCCGACTTTGGCGAGCCGTTCTCACATAGTCCGTCACGCTTTGCGCGGATGATGATAGTGTTGAGAGCCGCCTGAGTCAGCGGTTTCCACTGCGGCTCCTGTAGTTCCTCTGCAGATTTCTCTGCAAACTCTACCTTGCCGTTGAGTACGTTTCGGCGGAAGTAGTAATGACTGACGAGGTACATCTCGATAGCGAGCATTCCCTCCTGAGAGGCTGCGAGAGCCCCTCCATTGATAAGAAGATTTTTTTCCATAAGAAGATTTTTAAGTTAATGTTATAGCTTTGTTCCTTTTGTTCGTTTTCCTTTCTTTTGTAATTCGGGCGCAAAGATACAACATTTATTCTGCGGTTGCAAGTTTTTCCTCAAAAAAAGCACAAATTTTTGATTCCAATTGGTGCGTTTTAACATTTGGCCTGTTGCGAGGGAGGTATGAGGGAGGTATAAGGGAGGTATGAGGGAGGTATCCCGCACATACCTCCCTCTGCGAAACCCCTCTGTACAAAGGCGTTTCGAGAGATTTAGGGAGGTATCCGCCTATTTTGCAATAATATCCACTTATCTGGCAATAACAACCACTTATCAGGCAATAACAACCACTTATCTGAAAATAAGTGGCTACCATTAAAGGTAGCAATTGTTACCATTAATGGTAGCAATCGCCAGCATTAATGGTGATGCATACTTATTCACACCTGCATAAATATTCACTGCGCTGTAAGAATTTTCTGCTACGCCTAAGAGAAAATATTCCCACGTTGGGGAAAAATTACTCCCCAGTGAGGGAGAAAAGTAATCCCGCCCCCGATGATGTTACGGTCCACTTAGCCACTGCAGCATGCATAAACATTCACTCAAAGAGCACAAAAAAAGATCAAAGACCCATGATCGTTCCGTTTCACGCTCGAAGGTAGGCTGCATCTCGGGACCAAAAAATAAATGCGATTCTGAAGATTTTGATTAGATTAACAATCAAAATCGTGTATTTCACTCGATTTTCACTATCTTTGCAACCGAAACCAAACATGTTAGGATTATGACGACAATACAGTTGAACAATCTCTGGACGTATATCCAAGGGATGGCATTAAAGAAAAAGGATCGCGAGTGGCTGGCAGGAAAGCTGCTGGAGCCTACCGCTGACGATGCCAAGACCGCACAGCAGAAGGCGTATGTGAAGGAATCATTGTACCGCGCACTCGATGAGGTGGAACGTGCCAAGCTGGGTGAGCACAAGATGATGACGGAGGAAGAGTTCCTTGAGGGACTCAAGAAGGAGGGCATCGGATGAATGTAAAGATAATCCCCTCTGTGGAGTTCGACCGCCAGTTCAAGCGGCTGGCCAAAAAGTACAAGTCACTGTTGGATGACTACCTTACTTTTAGTAAAGAACTCAAGGAGAACCCTCTGCAGGGGGCGGCACTCGGCCGTGGCGTGCGCAAGATTCGCATGGCCATCGGCTCGAAAGGCAAGGGCAAGAGCGGTGGCGCCCGTGTGCTGACGCTGACCGTGCTGGTAAGCGAAGATGCTGATGTGACGCTGCTTACTATCTACGACAAGGACGAGATAGACAACGTGTCGGACGAGTACATCCGCTGGCTTATCAGTGTAGCCGGTAAGTAGCCCTTTCATGTTAGGCTCACACGGGGGCTCTTACCTTTGCAGCCTGTATGGACAGTCTTGACTATATTTTCGGCCTCGCGGCACTGGCGTACATCGTGACAAGATCAGAGGTCATTGATCTTTTTTTCATTTGGGTCAGGGGACTTTGACCCACTCAAACAATTGCCGAGACTACCAAATAAATAGTGGTTTTTTCGTATCTTTGCCCGCGTATTTAAATTAATGAAAGGAATGAATAACATCTGTAGTATCAACCAAAAGTGGGTCAGAGAACCGTCCCCGTGATCAAGCGTGATCATTCACTCAAAGAGCACAAAAGCCCCGTCACTATCGTGCCCTGAGAGAAAAAAATGGAAAATATGCTTGCAAAATTCACAAAATCTTCGTAACTTAGCACCCGAAATGAGAGAGATGCAATTCGCAGCCATAGTGCTGACGATGTCGATGGCCATGATCCTGATGACCATGCTGCCCGCCGAGGTGAAGGATGACCGTGTGGCCAACCGCTCACGCTGGTGGATGGCTGGTGCACTGCTGCTGCTCACGGTGCAGTTCCTGCTGCAATACCTGCTGGGATTGCGCCAGGAGGGCGTGGTGCAGGCAGTGATGCTCAATCTGATATGCTTCGTGCCCTGCTCGATGCTGCTCTCTATGAGCGTGCTCAACCTGCAGTTGCAGGGTCGCCCCCTGCATAGAGACTGGGCCGTAGGCGGAGCTGTCACACTGTGCATATCGGGCGGTTTCGCCATACTCGCACTGCTGCAGCAGAGCCATGCCGTCAGCCTCGACACGGGCAGTCTGCTGCGCATAGAGGTGGCAGGCAGCATCGTCTATGCCGCCCTGCAGCTGTACTACGGCCTTCGCATCGGCCGCCAGCTGCGGAAGATGGAGCAGGCACTCGACGACTACTATGCCCAGGAGCAGCCCGGCCTGCTGCGCTGGATGAAGGTGAGCATCGGCGGCCTGCTCGCACTGGCCCTCACCGTGCCCGCATTCATCTTCCTGCAGGGATTGCCGCTGGCGCTCTATGGAGTGTTCTTCGTCGTGGCCATCGTCTACCTGTGGTTCAGCATGGTGCGCTATATCATCTCTGAAGAGAGCCGTCGCATGAAGGAGGCAGCCGGCAGCGAGCAGACGGAGCAGGACGAGGAGCAAGCCCTCAGCGATGAGGCACTCGCCCCGGCCGCTGACGGCTCTGCCGAAGCAGCTCGCAGTCTGGTGGAGGACAAAGTGGTCCAGTGGACAGAGCGTAAGGGCTACCTGAAACAGGGACTCACCAAGAAGCAGGTGGCAGAGGCCATGCAGCTGTCCGACAATCAGCTTGGAGAATGGATCAGGGCGCAGGGATACAAGTCGTTCAGACAGTGGATGAACACGCTGTGCATCGAAGAGGCCACACGGCAGCTGTCGACGCACGGCGACTTCAACATCGGATCGATAGCCGACCTCTGCGGCATCAGCCGGTCACACTTCCACCGGCTGTTCAGACAGTACACCGGCACCACTCCGGCCCAATATCAAAAACTAACCCTGGAGAGAAAGCAATGAAGTATACGATGAAGAAATCACTGACGCTCAACTGCGCATTATTCATCTTGCGCTGTGCATTATATCTGGCTCCCGTGCTGATGTGTGCGGCAGCAAGTGCCGAAGAACTGCTGCCGCGCGACCAAACGGCTGCAAAGGCGCACGACAAGGCTAAGCACAGGAAGAAGGTGGCAGTGGTGCTCAGCGGCGGCGGTGCCAAGGGCATGGCCCACATCGGAGTGCTGAAGGTGCTGGAGAAGGCGGGCATACCTGTCGACATCGTCACGGAAGGCATACTTCTACCTGAACCTCGGATATGAATTTTAGATTTAATTATAATAATTAAGTATTATGAGCAAGATTAAGACTATCGGTATTTTGACGTCGGGTGGCGATGCTCCCGGCATGAATGCGGCAATACGCGCCGTGACACGTGCAGGTATCTACAACCAGTTTAAGATCAAGGGCATCTATCGTGGATTCGACGGTCTCATCAAGGGTGAGATAAAGGACTTCACCACTGAGGATGTGAGCGGTATTATCACCCGAGGCGGCACCATACTGAAGACAGCCCGCTCGAAGGAGTTTATGACGCCCGAAGGTCGCCAGAAGGCTTACGAGACCTGCCAGCAGCACGGCATCGACGCACTGGTGGTGATAGGTGGTAACGGATCGCTGACAGGAGCCTGGAACTTCGGAGTGGAGTTCGACTATCCCGTCATCGGACTGCCCGGCACCATCGACAACGACCTCTACGGCACTGATGCCACTATCGGATACGACACTACGATGAACACCATCATGGAGTGTGTGGACCGCATCCGTGACACTGCCAACTCCCACGAGCGCATCTTCTTCGTCGAGGTGATGGGGCGCGATGCCGGTTTCCTGGCTCAGAACTGCGCTATAGCCTGCGGTGCCGAAGCTGCTATCGTGCCTGAGGAGACAACCGACGTAGACCAGCTGGCTGCATTCATGGGCAGAGGCATAAGAAAGTCGAAGAAGTCGTGTATCGTCATCGTGTCAGAGAGTCCCAAGTGCGGTGCCCTCTACTATGCAGACCGCGTGAAGAATGAGTTCCCGGAGTTCGATGTGCGCGTGTCTATTCTCGGACACCTGCAGCGAGGAGGCTCGCCCTCAGCACGCGACCGCATACTGGCAAGCTGTATGGGCGTGGGAGCCATTGAGGCTTTCATCCAGGGACAGCGTAATGTCATGATAGGATACCGAATGAACGAGATAGTGTACGTGCCTTTCTCAGAGTGCATCCGCACCGACAAGCGTTTCGACAAGAGACTTATCAGTGTGCTGGATGAGTTGAGTATTTAGTGTGGAATGTGGAATGTGGAATGTGGAATGAGGAATGTGGAATGTGGAATGTGGAATGAGGAATGTGAAATGAGGAATGTGAATTATGCATTGTGCATTGCGCTTTTTGCATTATGCATCGGGTATTGTACGGCGGGATTTGCACAGGAGGTGAAGGTGGAGTTCTTTACGCCAGGTATTGTACATGTCGTAAAGGGACAGCCTACAAAGTCGCTGGTGGTCATCGCTCAGCCTGAAGAGGTGGCAGTAGCCAGGAAAGGAAACTCCTGGACGAGTAGTGAACTGACCGTGAGGCAGGACGCAAAGGGTAACCTGACCTTCCTGACAGCAAAAGGAAAGGTGCTGCTCAGAGAAAAGGGCTGCGACGTGGCTGAGGTGAGCCAGACTTTCACCCTCGACAAGGACGAGGCAATCTACGGACTTGGCACCATTCAGAACGGCAAGATGAATCGTCGCGGTGAGAAGAAGCGTATGGAGCAGTCGAACCTCGAGGACTTCCAGAGCGTTGTGCAGTCGATAAAGGGCTGGGGCATATATTGGGAGAACTACTCTCCGACTCTCTTCGAAGACAATGCCAACGGCATGACCTTCAACTCTGAGGCAGGGGAGGGTATCGACTACTATTTCATGTATGGCGGCTCTGCCGACGGAGTGATTGCACAGATGCGCCATCTCTCTGGCAACGTGCCGATGTTCCCTCTGTGGACGTACGGCTTCTGGCAGTCGAAGGAGAGATATAAGACTGCTGCTGAGACGGAGAGCATAGTGGATAAGTATCGTGAGCTGCAAGTGCCTCTCGACGGTATCATACAGGACTGGCAGTATTGGGGTTCCAACTATCTGTGGAATGCTATGGACTTCCTGGCAGAAGACTTTGCCAAGGGACCTCAGATGATAAAGAATGTCCACGATAAGCATGCTCACTTCATGATCTCTATCTGGGCAAGTTTCGGACCCCAGACTCAGCAGTTCCGTGAACTTGATGAGAAGGGTCTCCTGCTGCCTATCGAGACATGGCCGCAGAGTGGTCTCTCGCATATCTGGCCTCCACGTATGGACTATCCGTCGGGCGTAAAGGTGTACGATGCATTCAGCCCTGAGGCACGCGCTATCTATTGGAGATATCTTAAGAAACTGTATGACTATGGTACTGATGCCTGGTGGATGGACTCTACCGACCCAGACTTCTTCAATCCTCGTGAGAGCGATTACGGGCATAAGGTCTATGGAGGCACATGGCGCTCGCAGCGTAATGCGTTCCCTCTGGAGACCGTTCGAGGCATCTATCAGTCGCAGCGCCAGTCAGCTGACACCCAACCTCTGTCACCCAACAGTTCTAAACGAGTATTCATCATGACCCGTAGTAGTTTTGCAGGTCAGCAGCACTATGGCTCAAACATGTGGAGCGGCGATGTGGCTTCATCGTGGGACATGCTTCGCAAACAAGTGCCAGCAGGACTGAGCTTCTCGCTGACGGGGAATCCTAACTTCAATACCGATATCGGGGGATTCTTCTGCGGGGCGTATAATACACGTGGATCTGGCTCTGCACCAAGGAATCCTCAGTTCCAGGAGCTGTACGTGCGATGGATGCAGTATGGATTGTTCTGTCCTGTGTTCCGCAGTCACGGTGCCGATGCTCCTCGTGAGATATGGCAGTTCGGAAAGAAGGGCGAGCCCGTTTACGATGCCATCGAGAAAATGATTCGCCTGCGATATCGCCTTATACCTTATTTATATAGCACCGCATGGCAGGTTACTTCTGCCAATGAGAGCTATCTGCGACCTCTCTTCAGTGACTTCGCTGACGACAGGAAGGTGTGGAACACCACAGATGAGTTTATGTTCGGACGCAGCATCCTTGCAGCTCCTATTGTTGACCCGCAGTACACTGGGGAGAAAATCATCAAGGAAGATGCGATGACAGGATGGGATAAGAAGGAGGAAGGAGAAAGGAGTAAGGAGGAAGGAAAAAGGAGTAAGGAGGAAGGAGAAAGGAGTAAGGAGAAAGGAAAAATGACTGACTGGAGTGCTTCGAGGACGGCTGTGAAGTATCTGCCGAAGGGCGCTCTGTGGTATGACTTCTGGACAAACAAAGCATATAAGGGCGGACAGAGCATCACTATAGAGACCTCTTTCGACCGTGTGCCGATGTTCGTACGTGCAGGAAGCATCCTGCCCCTTGGACCTGAGATGCAGTATGTGGGAGAGAAACCTTGGGACAACCTTGAAATGCGTATATATCCTGGAGCTGACGGCCACTTCACACTCTATGAGGATGAGGGCGATGGATACAACTATGAGAAGGGGGTATATACTACTATCGACTTCCACTGGAACAACAAGACTCGTACACTTTATATCAGTGACCGGAAAGGTGAGTATCCTGGTATGATAAATAACCGCCGCTTCACCATCGTGCTTCCTGATGGCACAACGACATCAGTAGACTACGACGGGAAGTCAAAGTCGGTTAATCTTTAATACTGAGTCGCACAATGCGTTATACTGCTGCATTTCCTGAATGTGCATTCTTGCTGGCTCTCCTGCTCTCGATGACCGCATGTCATAATAATGGCAAAGCTGTCACTGTGGCTCTCACTCCAGAGCAGGAGCTGCTGGCAGAAATCAATAATATCGATAGCGTAACATTTCAAACGATTGTCAATCCTGACTCTGTAGAAGGTTTTGACAAGTTGTCAACCTTGTCTGCAGAGGCATGGATGCTCATTGATGACTCTACGGGGATGGTCATCAGTCAGAAGTATGCCAACGAACCTCAGTATATGGCCTCACTCACCAAGATGATGACTTGTCTGCTGGCTCTTGAGAATGGTAATATGGCTGATACCGTTGAGATAACCAAAGATGTCTTCATCAACAGGAATTCGAGGGTAAGACTGGGTGAGCGCTATCTGCTGGGCAACCTGATATATGAAATGATGCTGCAGAGCGACAACGATGCCGCCTATGCCATAGCAAAGCACCTGGCGGGCGACACCCTGAAGTTCTGTGAGATCATGAACGAAAAGGCTGCATATATCGGCATGTCAAACACGCACTTTGCCAATCCTAACGGTATGCCAAACATTAATAACTATAGTACAGCCTGCGACCTTATCCGGCTGGCTCGCTATAGCATGCGCGACAGTGCATTTGCAACTGTCGTAGGTACTGTTTACAAGGACGTGCCGCTTGTCGATGGCAGGCATATGGCATGCTACAACACTAACGTGCTGCTGAATAAATATCAGGGGTGTATCGGCATCAAGACAGGATTTACCCGTCAGGCAGGTAACTGTCTGGCTTCTGCTGCCACCCGCGACGGCATCACCCTATATCTTATACTGCTCAACAGTCGTAGCAGATCGTCGCGCTTCAATGAGTCGGCCATTTTGCTCGACTATGGCTTCAAGGCCATGAAGGCTTTTCGTGCCCTCAGACCTTGAAGCGGGAGTTATGCGTCGCCTTTAGGCATAAAAGGTGAGATGGTGCGAGGCTCCTGATTGGGAATCTTTATCTCACCAAACTCACGCTCGTAGCGGAAGATGTTCTCCTGAAGAGCTCCAAGCAGGCGCTTTGCATGCTCTGGAGCCAGGATGACGCGACTCTTAACCTGAGCCTTGGGCACTCCTGGGAGCACTCGGGCAAAGTCGATCACGAAATCACTTGAGCCATGGGTGATGATGGCGAAATTAGCATATTCACCCTGTGCCACGTCTACTGGCAGTTCTATCTGCAGGCCTTGCTGCTTGTCATCGTTCTGAGGCATTGTTGGAATGTTAAATGTGGAATGAGGAATGAGGAATGTGGAATGAGAAATGTGCATTAAATATTCGGCTCGTCCCAGATCTTGGTCTGAGTGCAGGCGGTGGAAACGGTCTGATTGCCAACCTTGAGGATGAAGTCACCCTCTTCGAGGGTCCACTTGCAGTCGGCACCTACGAAGGCGAGTTTCTTTGCAGGAAGCTGGAAGGTGACTGTCTTCACCTCGCCTGGCTCTAAGGATATCTTAGTGAAGTCACGCAGACGGCGGTTGTCAGGAACGATGCTGGCTACGAGATCGCTCGAATAGAGCAGCACTGCCTCTTTTCCGGCACGATTGCCTGTATTCTTCACATCAACGGTGACGGTGAGGATGTCATCTGCCGTAAATGTGGACTTGTCAACCTTCAGGTTCGAATATTCGTATGTGGTATAGCTGATGCCATAGCCGAAGGGCCACTGAAGTGATACCTTGGCATCGTAGTTGTAGGCTCCTGCCATCGTGCCTACTTCCTCGCTGACCTTATAGTCGTAGGTGTTCAGGGAGTTGATTTCGCGAGGGTAGGTGTAAGGCATCTTGGCAGAGAAGTTGGCATCGCCTGCAAGAAGGTTGGCAAGGGCATCGCCGCCGTAGTTGCCTGGGATGAGGATATCAATGACGGCTTTTGCGAGAGGCTCGATGTCTGCAATCAGACGCGGACGACCTTCATTGAGCACAAGGATGATGGGCTTGCCGGTCTTTGCAAGTTCCTTCACGAGGTTGCGCTGGTTCTCTGAGAGCCACAGGTCGCTGAGATTGCCAGGAGTCTCAGTGTATGAGTTCTCTCCAATGGCGGCTATGATGACATCTGTCTGGGCAGCAGCGCTTACGACCTTTTCTATCTGGGGCTCGTTCTCGTCGTAGTAAGCTTTCTTCTCATTATATGTCACGCCCTGTTCGAGGATAATATTCTCCTTGCCGTACTTATTGCACAGAGCCTCATAGATGGTGTTGTACTTTTCTGCGAGGTCCTCTGCATTAGAACCCTGCCAGGTGTAGCTCCAGCCTCCGTGAAGGCAGCGCATCTGGTTGGCATTCGGACCGGTGAGGAGTATCTTCTTCCCCTTGGCGAGTGGCAGGATACCGTCGTTCTTAAGCAGCACTTCCGACTCCTCGGCAGCCTGCAGGGCTTTTGCCGCAAACTCGTCGCAGCCGAACTTCTCGAATCCCTTGCCGCCTGTGTTAGGCTCGTCAAAGAGGTTCAGGCGGTATTTCACGCGGAGGATGCGCCGTACGGCATCGTCGATACGGCTCATAGGCACCTTGCCCTCATTGACCAGCTCCTTAAGGAGTATGCAGAAGTCCACACTGTAGGGGTCCATCGACATGTCGATGCCTGCGTTGATGGCTATGCGGATGGCGTCTTTCTTGTCCTTGGCAACCTTCTCTCGGGTGAAGAGGTTATTAATGTCTGACCAGTCGGTGACGAGCATTCCGTCCCATCCGAGGTCTTCCTTCAGCCACTTCGTCAAATATTCATAGCTGGCATGTACAGGAACTCCGTTGATTGATGCTGAATTGACCATCATCGTCAGTGTTCCGGCTAAGGCAGCGGCCTTGAACGGCTCAAAGTACTTCTCACGGATAATCTGTGGTGCAAGGTATGCTGGGGTGCGGTCTTTGCCCGACCAGGGAGCTCCGTAGGCGAAATAGTGCTTGGTGCTGGTGCCTACGTGGAAACGGTCGATATGGTTGGGATCGTCGCCCTGATAGCCCTTGATCTCTGCAGTCACCATCTTTGAGTTGACGATGGCATCTTCTCCGAAGCTCTCGTAGACACGAGGCCAGCGGGGGTCGCGGCTGAGGTCTACCACTGGATTGTACACCCACGGACAGTTGGCGGCACGGCTCTCGTAGGCTGTGATTTCTGCACCTGTGAATGCGAGGTCGGTATTGAATGAAGCTCCGATATTGATGGGCTGGGGGAAGAGCGTTCCTCCCTGGGTATAGGTTACACCGTGATTGTGGTCAAGGCCGTACACATCAGGTATTCCGATATACTTCATCGACTTCTCCTGTATCAGCCTGATCCACTTCTGCCATTGCTCCACGCTTGCGGCACGGGTGGCAGGGGCATTGAGGATGGAGCCGATCTTCCATTTGGAGATAATCGTGTCGAGCATCGTCTCATTGAGAGTCCAGGTGCCCTTGCTCCAGTCGGTCTTGCCCATCACGTCGAGGTTGAGCTCAAGCATCTGGCCGATCTTCTCGTCGAGGGTCATCTTCTTGAGGGTCTTCTCAATCTTTGCCTCCAGCTTGGCATCGCGAGGGATGGCTGGGGTAACATTACTTTGGGCTACTGCGATACTCACTGCGCAGCCCATGATAACGGTCATTAAAGTCTTTCTCTTCATAATTCGTTTTTAATTATTTCATAATTTTGGGGTCAAAGTTACGACTTTTTTTCCAAAGACAATAGCGTTTTGACAAAAAAAGTGTATCTTTGCATCAGAAATGAAGAAAGGCACTGCATATTGTCTCGGATTAGGGGTGCTGATAATATTCCTCTTTATCCTTAATCTTGTGTTGGGGTCAATAAGGATTCCTGCACTTGATGTCTTCAGGATACTTATGGGCGATGAGGGTGAGAAGGCATCGTGGCGATTTATTGTCATGGAGTCACGTCTGCCACAGGCAATAACTGCTATGCTCTGTGGAGGTGCGCTGGCTGTTAGTGGTCTGATGCTTCAGACGGCTTTTCGCAATCCTCTCGCCGGTCCCAGTATATTCGGTATTAATAGTGGTGCCGGGCTCGGAGTGGCTCTCGTGATGCTGTTGCTTGGTGGAAGTATTTCTGCCGGGTCTGTAAGTATTTCTGGATTCGTTGCCATATTAATAGCGGCTTTCATAGGAGCAATGTCGGTGATGGCCGTGATTTTCTTCTTCTCGAATATAGTAAGGAATAATGTGATGTTGCTTATCATCGGGATAATGATAGGGTATATCTCCAACTCTGCGATATCGTTGCTCAATTTCTTCGCTACCGACGAGGGAGTGAAGTCGTATATGGTGTGGGGCATGGGATCCTTCGGAGGGGTGTCGATGAAAACGATGCCCGTATTTGCATCCATCACTCTACTTGGACTTATAGGAGCGATGTTGCTTATAAAACCTCTTAATGCTCTTATGCTGGGCGACAGATATGCAGAGAACTTAGGTATAAACATCCTGCGCACCCGTAACTGGCTGCTGATAGTGACGGGGCTGCTCACCGCCATCACCACAGCCTTCTGCGGGCCTGTGGCATTTATAGGACTGGCGGTACCTCATATCGCCCGTCTGCTTCTCACCACAGACAATCATCGGGTACTTCTTCCTGCGACAATCTTATGTGGTGCAGTGATAGCACTGATATGCAACATGATATGCTTCCTGCCAGGCGAGGAAGGGGTTATCCCCTTGAATGCTGTAACCCCCATTATGGGAGCACCGGTTATAATATATGTTATTGCTAAGGGGAAATCAGCATAGCTATTTACCAATAAAGTTTAGACTTGTAGAAATATACGATTGATACGCGATAGTGAATATCTTTATTGTTTCCTGAGGTAAAGAGCTCGCCATATGTAGCATCGTAGAATTGTGGTTCTTTCATTACGAGAAATCGTCTGGCACAATCGCTCACCCAAAATGTAGAATTGGGATTGATGTGCATTGAAGCTTCTTCAAATTTGTCTATGAGATTCTGGTTATTGCGGATGATGTCTAAGACCTCCTTTAGTTCGCTTAACTTGGGGAAAGGATGGCTATAGTATGAATCACCATACAATCCTTCTATCTTGTCGTCTTTACAAAATGGCTCGCCTTTCACCATCGTGATGGGTTCACTATTTATCTTGCCAAGCACTTTAAGAAGTATACCCCGTTCATTGCCATTAGTTTCACGGATGCATACATATCTAGAGTTGACAAGGTGCTCGTATGCTGTCAATCCTCTTTTGCTCACTACCTTGCTCTCTCTGGGAAGTTTGACGATTTCGCCAATGTTCCAGTTAAATCTGTTCTTTTCCATTTATTGTTGTTTATATCATTCTCTTTTAGAAACTTTACGCAGGCTTATGGGTAATAAGAAAGCGCAGCCCTCACTCCATATCCCATTCAGGCTCGCACTGCCTCAAATCCACTATGGTTGAAGTCTACGCTAAGCGCATACTCCAATATGGATTTGTCTTGCTCGTTTTGTCCTACTGAGGTGCGAATTCGAATGGGAATTGAGCAATTATGTCATGTCTCTTACGAAACCTGGGCACAAAGGTACGAACAATTTGTGAGACCTCCAAGCATTTAACATTTTTTGGGGAGGCTCGATTTTTTAATGAATCAGTATAAAAAGGGATATTTTCTTACATTGAAGAATGGTATTTGTAATGGTCCTTAAATTCGCTCTAGAGCGATTTTTTTAAGTAGATGGATTTTTTATAGGATTGTCCTCAAAAAAAGTTACTTTGCAGATATATTGCTACTAAGGTAAAACCAGTTTCTTAAAATATCGTTGTGGACGCAGGCCTTTAATCTCTGGATGTAGGATGCTGATGAAGTCGCTCAGCAGCCAGTCGGGATGGAAAGGTGTCTCTTCGTAGAATGGACCCTGCTCAACATTGCATCCGTAGGCCTCATGGTTGCGCCACGCCTTGAACTGGCTGTAGCCGTGATGATCGGAGAGCAGTTCGTCGTATGTGATGTCATGGTCACCGCTGTATCGGAACATCCATACGTCAGCCTCGCTGCCTTTCTCCAATACGGTCTCGAAGGGCAGTGAGATAGAGCCGCTATGTTCATCGGCCGACCAGGGGCTTGTGCCTCCTGCATCTTGTACCATCTGGCCGATGGTGCTCTTTCCTCCAGGGACATACCACACGCTGCCGGTAATCTTGTCGAGCAATACAGAGGGGTTCTTCTTAGCTGTCCTGGCGATTGACTTCAGTGCCTGATAGCTGCTGTCAGTGACATTGAAGAGACTGTCAGCGCGCTTCTCACATCCGAAGAGCATGCCATAGAAACGTATCCACTCGGCACGTGCCAGAGGAGAGGGCTCCATATACTCGGCACATTCCACGATCGGTATGTCAATGTCTTCGAGTTTTCCATAGCCTCCACTGTTCTCGAAAGGTGAGAGGAAGAGTACGTCGGGCCGCTGGTCGATAATCTTTTCGATGACGGGGCTCATTCCCTCGCCGACATCGGCAATGCGACCTTCTCTGACCTTCTGCTGAACCCATGGTATCTTTATGTATTTAAGGTCGGCTACCCCTGAGATACGGTCTTCAAGTCCGAACTCCATCAGCATAGCGCAATGCACTGTGGTAAACATAACGGCCTTGCGCACTGGTGTACGGATAATAGTGCCATTGGGAAGGTGGGGTGGAAGCTCTTGGTCGGAGGGGACAAGCACATAGCGATGAAGTGTCATCCCCTCTTTCCAAGGGTTTTTAAGTGAAGCCACTGCATAACCATCGTATCTCACGACACTAAGTTGTGTGGCATACTTGAAAGTGACGGAGTCGCCCCCTGCCTCGGCAGAAGGAGTCTGGCTCCCTCTGCAGGCAGTGAGCAACATCACAATAATAAAATAATTAACGTATCTCATTTACAATATGAGCAATTCTTATTTCTCTATAACGAGGTCATCAATACAGATATAGGTTGGTGTGGTTACACCCCAGTCGTTGGCCTTAGTACCTTCAAATTGGAATGAGATACTCTTTACGTTCTTGAAGGCATCGACGTCGCTAAGGTCACAGTATTGCCAGTCTTTTACGTAGTCACCGTCCTTGGCAAGGTAGATTTCGTATCTGGCTCCGCTCATACCATCAACAGGAGTCGGGTAAAGCACACACTTGAACCAGTCGTTTGCCTCGAACTTGCCAGGAGTCATTCCGTCACCATTCAGGTATGCATTTGCTGTGTAGCTGCTGTTGGTAAACCAGAAGCCTTTCAGGGTAGCTCCATTAAGATTGATGGTTTCTCCATAGGTCTGGACTATGCAGAAGTTCTTTCCGCCATGTGCCTTTCCTGTCACGTTATTGAACTGGTCAGGCATACCAGTAGGGGTAAAGTCGCCCATTGTGAACCCTTTTTCCGTACGGTTGGAGATAGCGTAGCCTGTCCAGTAGGTGCCTCCGAACGTTGTGTTGAACTCAGCACCGCCTTCCTTGTAGACGCAGGGATAGATCTTCCCACCCCATCCGGTGTCTGTACCGTTACCATTCTCCTCACCGCACCAGAAGCCCTGGGCATTGAGTGTTGCTCCTTCGAAACCGATGGTAACTGTAGCCTTTCCACTGTCTACGGGATTGTCGTTACTACTGCATGAGGTAAAAGACATTGCGGCCCCGCATGCGATGGCTGCCAATGCGAAAAATTTGATTGTCTTCATAATGTTTTGTTTTAAGTGAAACATGTTTATTTAATGAATAATTTCTTTCCGTTCTTGATATATATCCCTTTTCCTGGGGTCTTTACTCTTCTTCCTTGCAGGTCGTAAATCTCATAATGGGTCTGACCCATTGTAAGCTCATTTATTCCTGTGGCCTTACGGATGGCATCGAGGGATTCCTGAAGATGCATGTCCTCGGCTCCGGCAAACTCTGTTGAGGTCTCTCCCCACCATTCCTGTTGAGGGCACTTCTGGTTCAAACCGGTGTAAACTCTAACGAAGTCAATGAAGTCGAGGCTTACGGGCTGGCGGTTCTCATCCACGGCCCAAGCGATGTCGATACCACAGCCTTCATAGTTCCAGGAGTTGGTATCAGCATTGTCTGTGAAGTTTGGCAGATTGTCAGCATATCCATATCTGAATCCGATGAGTACGTAGTAATATGGACTCCAGCTGCTTTCCACCTTGTCAGAGAGATTCTGCATGTTGTCGGGCAGCCGTGTGCCTTTGAATGTAAGACCGTCAGGCAGCCACATGGGATAATATTCCTGTTCGTGATAGTGATTGCGGTCGATGGTGCCACTGTTGCCGCGATTGTCGCTCCAGGGGATGTTGCCCATAGGATTCTTGCTGTAGGTTATCTCATAGTCATACATTACCTTTCCTGCACTGTCAGTATCGCAGCTGCCGCTTATCTCATACCAGGGGTCGTCGGGCAGACCGTTGCCGTTAGCATCCTTCGATACCATCACAATGCCCGCCTCGTTCATTCCCCCGAATACCAGGTGACGCATCTCCTGATAGGCATTGCCCCATACGGCAAAGTCGCGCTGGCCGGGAATGTTGGCGATAGAGTGGTCGAAGTGGAAGGTGATATATCCTCCCCATCCGCCTAATGCCACGATGTGTGCATCGCCGTCGAGAATACTCTTTCCTGCCAGACTCTCACTGCACTTGCGTATCATGTCGGCCTCTGTATCGCCATCTTCATATTCCGGTACGTCATTGACATACTGTCCAGGGGCTGGGCGATACTCATCCACTGCCTTGATGTATTTGGAATGTTCAGTCACATTATCCATGCGCTGGGCACTAAGAGGCAGAAAGGCAAAGAGGCAGAGGGTTAAAAGCCACCATCCAGCCTTTGTGAAAGTCAGTTCGTTTGTCATTATTATCTGTTTCATTTGTTCTTTTTACTTTTTTAAAAAGACGGCATGTGCAGGTATGTCACCTGTCTTTACTTTCCAGTCGAAAGTGCCGTCAGGAAGAAAATGGAGTAGTTCTCCGCTCGACACATAGTTCTTTGCATCCATGAGATAGAAATCGCGATGGATGGGGTTTACGATGATGCCGTATGGCATACGTATCTTCTGAATCTCCTGAGAGTCGGACAGACTGGTGCTGACTATCTTGTGGGTGCGTACGTTGATTATACCATAAGTAATAGTATTCTTCATCGTCACCTCATTATATTGGCTACCATAGAAATACAGTGAGTCGCCCACTATACAGAGGTCACTGACCGGTTGGTCAAGATGTCCCACCACTTGCATCTTGCCATCAGCTCCTTTGCCTAACCAGTAGATCTTTGATTCAGACTCCATATAGTTGCCGCGTGATGTCACCCAGAGCTGGTCATACTTGTCTTTCCTTACCCTATGCAGGTTTGGAGCCACGACAATCTTTTCTGTCTCCTGCATCCTGTCAAGGTCTATCACACTCAAAGTACTCTCATAGCCTTGACCCGTCATACCTTGGTAACCTCCGCTATTGGCAACGTAAAGCTTATCGCCTATAATAGCCATTTCTTCTGGTTGATAGCCTACGCTGCAGGAATCGACTTTTGCAAGACTGAGGGTGTCTACCTTATACACACTGCCTAATGGGCTGGTGCTGGTGGAATAGACAGCCCCGACGTATGAAGAGACGTATGCATATCGGTCGCTAAAGGTCACATATCTGCAGTTTGGTATATCTACCTTTCCTATCCTTATCGCATTGCTGGATTGTGCTACCTCTACCTTGTTCGAACAGTTAATGACAAGCCATAGCCTTGAACCATAGATCTGAATATCGTTGCCTACATCGCCAAGCATCATAACGGTATTCGGATTCCGTTCAGAATAGATGTTCCTTAAGTAATGAACAGTTGGTTCATTGCCAGAGAGATCGAGGTAGTCGAGGGTTGACTTGTTTGAACCCATATTACCTTCGTTGAGCAGATACATACCTACTATCTCACTCTTGACCACCTTGCCACCAGTGTTGATATCCTCCATCGGCACCACCATCACATCGTTGCGACAAGCAGACATCGATAGACAAATAGTAGTGAAGACAATTAGACATTTAGAAAGACAGACGAAAAGGTTGTATATCTTGACAGATTTGAATATCGGCAGAAAGGCAGATAAAAGTATTTGCCTGATTTGGGATACATATCTTTTTACATTCATCATTATACTATATTGTCTCTGTTTAAATGTCTATCTGTCTATTCGTATAGCCGTCAGAGGCAGCTGATTGTCAGTGTGAATGCGAAATTGCGCCCAGGCATCGGATAGTTGGTGATTACCTCATAATCCTGGTCGAAAATGTTATTCACGTCGAGTTTTGCCCTGAAGAGTACATCATTCCAGTAGAAGCGATAGCAGAGGCTAAGGTCGCTGGTATACCAGGGCTCCATATGATTATATATGATGTTCTCCTGTTCGTCATATCGCTCCCCGGCATAGATGAAGGAATAGTTCAAGTCCCAATCCTTATAGTTCAGGCCGACGATGGCTGAGCCAGAATGCCAGGGTATGTAGGGAATCTGGTGCCGATAGTAGGAGTCGTTGGGGTCTGTGACGTCACGTGCATCCTGATAGGTGTACTGCATACGGGTAGTTGCAACAAGATCCTTTCCTATCCGAAAGTCTGCCTCTGCCTCTACGTCGATTCCCTTGATGTGCACCTTGCCGAGATTCAGCATCGTCCAGCGGAACTGCTGCCCCTTTGGGTATGCTACAATCTTGTCGTGGATAGTGTTGTAATATGCGTCGAAGTGCATCTCTGCGTGACGTATCAGACCGCTCTCAAAATGCTTGTTGAGTGCAAACCCGGCATCATATTGCAGGGCACTCTCTGGTACGAGATTGGCATTCCCCATGTCGGTATAATATAGATCGTTGAATGTTGGCATACGGAAACTCTTCTTCACATATGCCCTCATCGAGAAGAAAGTGCCTTGGAAAGGATAGATATTCACAAAGAGTGCCGGAGTAAACTTCGAAAGTGAGTTCTTACTGTCCATTCCTGCGAAATCGCCTCTGCGGTGCGTTCTGTCGTTAATGAATGTGGCAAGAATAGAGCCTTGGGCTTTCAGATGTTTGTAGTCGATAGCTGTGGCAAGACTTACGAGGTTGGATATTCTCGTAGGAAATGCGAAGTTGTATGTGTCAGCATTAAGTTTGTTCCATTTGAAATCGTAACTGAGTGAGGCACTCCAGTTGGGAAGTAGTTCCAGCACGTTTGCTGTAGAGAGATATATTTCCTGTTGCTTGTATCGGTTGTCAACGGGAAGCTGGGTCGTGTCTTTGTTGACGTAATGGGTATTGTAATATGCGTACTTGGCAAGCCATCGTGTAGAGAATCCTTCACCGATATTCTTGTCGAAAGCTGCTTGTACAAATGTGTTCAGGTCTTGCTGGCGCTCACCTCTGTGCCACACATTATTAACGATAGCACCAGGAATACCTCGGGCTGAATTATAGAGATAGCCCTTCACTTGCCAGCTGCCCTGATTAATACGTCCGAAGACATTTGCCTCGATGCGTTCTGCATGGATATCGCCATTATTTCTTACAGCAGTTGTATCCCAGGCTGTCTGACCGTTGGGATAGCGGCGTTCATAATGGAACTTATATTTCCCGCTTGATGTCAGGAATCCGGCACTCAATGACGAACTTACTGTCTCTGAGAGTTTCTGTTCCCAGAGTGTTGAGAATCGGAACATGTCACTACTCCCATACTGAGTCTTGAATCTGAGGTTTGTATTCTCCATCCTCCTTTTAGCATTCTCCTTCCTCCTTCCTCCTTTCTCCTTACTCCCAAATTCTGGCTCTCTTGTACGAATATAAATCGCTCCGGCATTGCCGAAGTCGGAGGCGGGCTGGAAGATGGCGCTCTTCTGACCATTGTATAAGGTAACTTCCTCAATGTTGTCGAGCGAGAACTGGCCCAGGTCTATCTGCCCGTTTTGGGCATTGCCCAATTGGATGCCATCGTAGCTGATGCCAAGGTGATGGGTTCCCATTGAGCGGATATTGACTGTCTTAATTCCGCCAACACCACCATAGTCCTTCAATTGGATGCCGGAGAAATAGCGGAGGGCATCAGCAACAGAGTGGGTATTCAGTTTCTCAAGCATCTCGCCATTCAGCTTCTGACTCGGCACCACCTCTCTCATGGCAGGTTTAGAGACAACAACAACCTCGCGTATATGTTGTACGGAGTCAAACCTGCTCTGAGCCTTTGTCGGAAGGCTTATGCAGCAAATCAGAACTGCCAGTGAGGCAGCAAGTCTTTCAATCTTCACTCTTTACTTTTCATTTTCACTGTCACCTAACCCCAGAGGCAAACAACGATTACAATATGTCGGCAGGTCTTCTGACTTGTCGTCTGGCATCAAACGTCTTCCCGAAAATCTCAGTGACTTTATGTTTGTGCCTCAATAGAAGGACGACTCACAGCAGCGGGACTGTACGGGAATTGCACCCGTTTCCCTATTAATCACCTAGGGTGAACCGATAATTGCTGCAAAGGTAATTGTTTATTTTGAGAAAAAGAAATATTTTATACCTTTTTTTATAAAAGTTTTGCTGTTAGGAAAAAAATACGTACCTTTGTGCACGTTATCTTTGCACTTTTATTTTTAACTTCTATATCAATTATGAATTATTGTACAAAAAACTTGCGAAAACTCTCTTTTGTTTCTTTAACTGTTATGCTCCTTGCATCAGGAAGCATACAGGCTCAGGACAGGCTTTATGCTAATGAGTTTCCACTTGGTGACGTTACTCTGCTTGACGGACCGTTGAAAAAGGCTCGCGACTTGAATATTAAGACTCTCTTGCAGTATGACTGTGACCGGTTGCTGGCACCTTACCTGAAGGAAGCAGGGCTAACTCCGAAAGCCAAGTCATATCCCAACTGGGACGGGCTTGACGGACATGTGGGAGGGCATTATCTCACAGCCTTGGCCATCAATGCTGCTACAGGCGACGAGTCATGCCGCCAGCGCATGGAATATTTCATAAGCGAGCTTCAGGCATGTGCTGATGCAAATGAAAGGAATCATCCGGAATGGGGCAAAGGCTATGTTGGCGGAGTGCCTGGAAGTGAACGCCTGTGGGCTTCATTCAAGAAGGGCGACTTTGGAGCTTATTATGGAGCATGGGTGCCTTTCTACAATATTCATAAGATGTATGCAGGACTTCGTGATGCTTGGGTGTATTGCGGAAATGAGCAGGCGAAGGCACTTTTCCTCGGATTCTGTGACTGGGCTATCGATCTTACCTCAGGGCTCTCAGATGCTCAGATGGAGCAGATCCTTCATACCGAGCATGGAGGCATGAACGAGGTGCTGGCTGATGCATACGCTATCACCGGCAACAGGAAATATATTGACGTGGCAAAGCGATTCTCTCACCGCAGGCTGCTCTTGCCATTGTCTCAGCGACAGGATTGTCTCGATAATATGCATGCTAATACTCAAGTGCCGAAGGTTGTTGGGTTTGAACGAATCTCAGAACTTTCTGGCGATGAGACTTATCATGATGCCAGTGCATATTTCTGGGATATCGTCACTGGTGAGCGTACTTTGGCTTTTGGAGGTAACAGCCGTCGTGAACATTTCCCAAGTAAAGAGGCATGCAAGGACTTTGTGACAGATATCGACGGTCCTGAGACTTGTAATACCAATAATATGCTGAAACTCTCTGAGGAACTGCATCGCAGGAATCCGGAAGCCCGATTCGCAGATTTTTATGAGTTGGCAACTTTCAATCATATCCTCTCCAGCCAGCATCCTCAGCATGGTGGATATGTCTACTTTACATCGGCTCGCCCGCGACACTATCGTAATTATTCGGCTCCTAACGAGGCTATGTGGTGCTGTGTAGGCACTGGAATGGAGAATCATGGAAAGTACGGACAGTTTGTATATACCCACAAGGGAGATGCACTGTTCGTAAACCTCTTTGTGGCTTCTGAACTGAACTGGAAGGAGAAGAATATTCTCATTCGACAGGAGACGACTTTCCCATATAGTGAGTCGAGCCGCATTACCATTGCTCAGGGTAAGGGAAAATTTGCAATGCAGGTGCGTTATCCAGGATGGGTGAAGCCAGGACAGTTTGAGGTAAGGGTAAATGGTAAGCCCGTCACGATCGTTACTGGTCCTTCATCGTATGTCACTATCGACCGGCAGTGGAAGAAGGGGGATGTGGTAGAGCTTACATTCCCGATGCATAATAGTGTAAAGTATCTGCCTAACCTGCCGCAGTATATCGCACTGATGCACGGACCAATAATGCTTGCCATGAAGACTGGTACGGAAGATTTGGCAAAACTCATAGCCGATGACAGCCGTTTCGGGCAGTTGGCTGTTGGAAAGAAGCTTCCTACAGACAAGGCTCCTATCCTTATTAATAATAATATAAGCAGCATTGCCGATCAGTTGCATCCGATAGAGGGTAAACCACTCCACTTCAACCTTTCCACAAAGATGGTTAATGAGATCCGCAATGAGCTGATGCCGTTCTTTGAGCTTCACGATGCAAGATATATGATGTACTGGCTAGCTCTGTCGGAAGACAATTACAAAGGCTATCTGGACAATCTGGCAAAGGCAGAGAAGGAGCGACAGGCTCTCGAAGATCGTACCGTGGATAAGGTTCAGCCAGGTGAGCAGCAACCGGAGTCAGACCATTTTATGGAGACAGATGCCTCGTTTGTGGGCAATTCCAATGATGTGTTCTATCGCGATGCCAGTGATGGTCACTATTTCAGTTATCTGATGCAGACAGGTGGACTGACTGGCCTAAGTCTTCGTCTGAAATATTGGGGCGTCGGAGAGTGGAAGAGTCATGAGTTTGACATCTTTGTCGATGATGTGCTGGTAACGTCAGTCAACAATACGGGAAAATATCGCATCTCTGAGTTCAAGTACGAGACGTATCCTATCCCAGAGGATGTGCTGAAGGGTAAGAAGCAGGTCCGTGTGAAGTTCGTTGCCAAGCCTCGCAAGCAAATTGGTGAAATATATGAAGTAAGATTTGTTAGGAATGATAAATGAAACATTATAAGAGAATTATGAAGAATCGAGTTTTTATCAGTGCTGCCCTCTTGGCAGTCTCTTTGGGAATCTCTGCCCAGAAGGCCATGAAAGCCCCTGCAGGTGGCAAGGCCATAAGTGATGAGTTGATAGGTATCTTCTTCGAGGACATCAGCAGTAGTGCCGATGGAGGACTCTATGCAGAGTTAGTGCAAAATGGGTCTTTTGAGTATAGTCCTGTCGAGAAAGACGGATGGGGAGCAGGAACGGCCTGGAGACAGGTTCGCCCTGGACACTCTCTGGGTTTCATGGAGGTGCGTAAGGACAATGGCATCCATCCTAACAACCCAACATACATGCGACTTCACATCGAACGTGTGAAAGAGTATTATGACTATTCGGGCTGGAAGGGATATGGACTCCAGAACGACGGCTTTGAAGGCCTCTCAGTAAAGGCAGGCGAGAAGTACGACCTTTCGCTCTTCATGCGTAATGTAAAGGGCGGTGCCAAGTCTGTTCGTGTGGCTCTCGTGGAACCGAAGGGATGGGGTAAGGATCCTAAGCTTCTGGCAGATACACAGATTAAAGTTGAAAGCACTGGTTGGCAGAAATACGAGGCAGTGCTGACTCCTGATTCAACTTGCAAGAAGGCTGTTCTTCAAGTACTGGTTCTTAATCAGGGTGACATCGATATAGACATGGTGTCGCTGATGCCACAGGACACCTATAAGGGACATGGGCTTCGTAAGGACCTGGCTCAGGCTCTTGCTGACCTGCAGCCTAAGTTTTTGCGCTTCCCAGGTGGATGTGTCGTTCATGGAGGTGGTGACGGATTTTGGAATACTTACCGCTGGAAGACTACCATCGGTCCGAAGGAACAGCGTCGCGGACTGAAGAATACATGGGGATATCATCAGAGCATGGGGCTGGGATACTATGAGTATTTCCAGTTCTGTGAGGATCTGGGCATGAAACCGTTGCCGATCATGCCTTGTGGCGTGAGCTGCCAGGGTGCAAACGGCGGCTGGGGAATGAAGGAACAGGCCCAGGATGCAGCTCCGATGAGTGAGATGGATGAGTGGGCACAGGATATCCTTGACCTTATTGAGTGGGCCAATGGTGACCCTGCCACATCGAAGTGGGCCAAGATGCGTGCTGATGCAGGTCACCCGAAACCGTTCGGACTGACTATGGTAGGCATTGGCAACGAAGAGCGTATCTCACCAGAGTTTACTGAGCGCTTCAAATATATTTATAATAAGGTGCATGCAGCTCACCCGGAGATTATTATCATTGGTACTGCAGGAGTTGATTCTCACCCGTATAGCAAGCTTGATTGGGCTAACGGATGGAAGGTGGCTGATGAGACAGGGGTTGACCTGCTTGACGAGCACTACTATGAGCCTCGTGACTATTTCCTGAAGAGTCGCCAGTATGATACTTATCCGCGTGATCGCAAGACAAAGGTTTACCTCGGAGAGTATGCCTCTAAGGATAAGAAACTTATCGATGCTCTTGCCGAGGGCCTCTATCTGCTCCACGTAGAGCGCAATGGCGATGTTGTCGCTATGACATCCTATGCTCCTCTCTTCGCAAGAAAGGGTGCAACAAACTGGAATCCGGACCTCATCTATTTCGACAATGAGCGTCCTTTCCTCACCTGCAGCTATTATGTTCAGCAGATGTTCGGACAGAGCTCTGGACAGTTCTATTATGGCGACTGCGTCAGCTTCGAGGGTGATGCTCCCGGTGTCCAGCAGCCTCAGGAGGATGTGCACTATGGTCAGTCTGTAATCCTGAATGTCAAGACTCGCAAGCTCTATGTCAAGCTGTGTAATGCCAGTGGTGAGGCAAAGACTGCAAACCTCAACCTCAGCCGTTTCGGACTGAAGAAGATGGCTACAAAGACCACTCTCTCTGGAAATGCAAATGACGAGAATAATTATGACGCACAGCCTATCGCTCCAAAGAAAGAGCAGATAAAGGCAGCAAAGAAGACAAAGATTCAGCTTGCTCCTTACTCTATGGTAATGCTGGAGTATTCACTCTGATGAGCCGCTGAACGTCAGTTCTGTTCTAATAGGTGTGAAATGAGAATTTTCACACCTATTATTATTAATATTATACCTCCCAGAAGTTCTGGTTTCAACCTGTGGGTGATAATCTTTCCGAACCTGAGTCCTAAATGGAATCCGATAATGCTAAAGACAAACGATACCAGCCCGATGATTATTAGTGGCAGTGTGAGTTGTGGTAGTTCAGAGTATCCTGTGCAAGCAAAAGATATGCCTACTGCAAGGGCATCGATACTCGTGGCGATGGCAAATAATAACTGAGTCTTTAGGTTACGGGGATTGAAGTGCGCTTCATCTTCATCGTCAAAACTCTCTTTCACCATCTTTCCTCCGATAAAAGCTAACAGACAGAAGGCTATCCAATGGTCGTAGGCTTCCATATAAGACTGAAACATACTTATGCCCATCCACCCCAACAATGGCATCATCGCCTGGAAAAGACCAAACAGGAGTGCCATCCGCCATATCTCATAAGGGGTATGGCCTCTGGGGATGTCATATCTCACAGAGTGTCTGACACCTTGTGAGATTATCCCACTTACGATGGAGACGGTGAAACAATCCATTGCCAATGCTATGGCCAGGAAGATGATATCTATCAGATTCATGATGGTATTTATTTGCCTGTTTTTTGCATTTTGGTTGCAAAAATACAAAAAAAGATACAGAATTCATAAACAGTCACAGATATTTTTGTAACTTTGTGCCAAGAAACTATAATTACTAAGCGATATGAATAAGCGAATAATCTTTGCAATGCTACTCACTGCTTCGTTACAGACGATTCAAGCTGAGCAAGTTGCCATCCAGACAAAAAATGTCACGATGGTTTTAGATGTGGAAAACGGCCGTCAGCCGCAGTATGTATATTTCGGTAGTAAACTTAGTAGCTATGATTTGGCAAATCTGCAGAAACCGGTTAATGGCCGGATGGATGCTTATCCTGTCTATGGACTTAACACCCCTGCTGAGGCTGCATTCGCAATGAAACATGCAGATGGAAACATGTCTTCTGCGATGTATGTCACAGGGATGGAGAGTAAGGGAGATATTACACGTATCATGATGAAAGATCCAGTATATCCGATAACCGTTGCACTCTGCTACAAGGCCTATCAGGATGAGGATATTATTGAGACCTGGACAGAGATTACCAATGGCGAGGCTAAGCCTGTCACTCTTACTCAGTTTGCTTCAATAAGCCTGCCTATTCGTAGAGGTAACGTATGGCTGTCGCATTTCTATGGTTCATGGGCCAACGAGGCTCGTCTTGTAGAGGAACCGCTGTTGCCTGGCGAGAAGGTAATAAAGAATAAGGATGGTACACGAAACTCTCATACCGATCATGCAGAGGTGATGTTTTCACTCGATGGCAAAGGCAGGGAGAACACTGGTGACGTAATCGGAGCGGCTCTCTGCTATAGCGGCAACTATCAGTTGAAGATTGACACAGATGATACAGAATACCACTATTTCTTTGCAGGTATCAATCCCGATAACTCTGAATATCATCTTAAGAAAGGCGAGACATTCGTTACTCCAAAGGTTGCTCTTAGCTTCTCTAAAGCTGGTCTGTCGGGGGTTTCCAGGAATTTCCATAAGTGGGGGCGAAAGTATATGCTCATGCATGGTAATACGGAGCGTAAGATCCTGCTTAACTCTTGGGAAGGCGTGTATTTCGACATCAACCAGAAGGGCATGGACCAGATGATGGGCGATATTGCCTCTATGGGTGGAGAGTTGTTTGTTATGGACGACGGATGGTTTGGTGACAAATATCCTCGTAAGACTGACAACAGTTCATTGGGCGACTGGGTTGTTGACAGGAACAAGTTGCCTGAGGGTATCGACGGGCTGCTCCGTGATGCCAAGAAGCATGGTATAAAGTTTGGTATCTGGATTGAGCCAGAGATGACGAACTCGGTGTCAGAACTTTATGAGAAGCATCCAGACTGGATTGTGAAGGCTCCTAAGCGTGATGCTGTTCAAGGGCGTGGAGGTACTCAGCTGGTGCTCGACCTCTCCAATCCTAAGGTGCAGGAGTTCGTGTTCTCTATCGTTGACGAACTTATGACGAAATATCCTGAGATAGATTATATCAAGTGGGATGCTAATATGCCGATTCTCAATCATGGCTCTCAGTATCTTACGATGAACGACCAGAGTCATCTCTATATCGAGTATCATCGTGGTTTTGAGAAGGCTTGTCAGAAGATTCGTGCCAAGTATCCCGACCTTACTATTCAGGCTTGTGCTTCGGGTGGAGGACGAGCTAACTGGGGTGTGTTGCCTTACTTTGATGAGTTCTGGGTAAGCGATAACACCGATGCCTTGCAGCGAATCTATATGCAGTGGGGAACCAGCTATTTCTTCCCTGCTATAGCAATGGCAAGCCATATCTCTGCTACTCCAAACCATACTGTGTTCCGCACCACAGCCTTGAAGTACCGTATCGACGTGGCTATGAGCGGACGCTTAGGAATGGAGATTCAGCCAAAGAATATGACGGATGATGAGAAGGCGCTCTGCCGTCAGGCTATCAAGGAGTATAAGCAGATACGTCCTATCGTGCAGTTTGGTGATATCTACCGTCTGGTATCGCCATACGACAAGCAGGGACTGGCTTCTCTGATGTACGTCAATGAGCAGAAGTCAAAGTCGGTATTCTTCTGGTGGAAGACGGAGTCGTTCCAGAACGAGCATCTGCCGAGAGTGAAGATGGCTGGTCTTGATGCTACAAAGAACTACAAGGTTCATGAGCTCAACCGTATCGACCTCAAGCCGATGGACATAGAGGGTAAGACATTCAGTGGTGCATACCTGATGAACCACGGTCTTGAAGTTCCTTATCGCAACGAGCCGGAATGGTCGAAGAAAAACGACTGGTCAAGCCGTGTATTACTCCTTGAGGCAGAGTAACTGGATACTTGGCTCTTATTTGCAAATAAGTGGCACTTATCGGGGAATAAGTGCCACTTATCATGAAAGGGTACAGAGAACTCTGACTTTATCGGTGGAGCATCAGTAACGTAGCTTGTAAAATTAGCAGCTGAGCAGCACTTGTCTTATTTCATCGTATGTAACCTCCGGAGGGCATAGGTTTTTTATCGGGATCATGCCCGCCTCTTTTCCAACCATATTGATGACTCGCATGATGGTGTCAATGCGCTCCTGAGGCAGGATGTCAGAGACTTGTATGTCGCCAGAGTCAATAAAACGTCTGAGATGCCCGAAGATGGTTCCTACCGATAAACCGCGCTCCTTGGCTATATCCTCAGGCCTCATACCCTGACGGAACATCTGATATGTGATGTTCCACGTCTTTTCTTTTGGTTCTTTCTTGAGCTTAGGGACTTTTGGCTTGGCTTCTTTCTTTGCTTTCGGACTTCGCTTTACTATCTGCAGCCTCTCGTCGATGGCATCAAGTAGAGAGTCGTGCTTCTCGTGGAGATAGTTGCTTATGGAGAATCCCTGTACACTAATTCTCGCCAACAGATAGCGTCGAGAGAGAACAGCCTGACGGGTATCTGCAAGCGACTCTCCGAACCGAGTCTTTGCCTGCTTGTTGTTGGTCTCTATCTTTGCTGCAAGATCAAGGGAATTGCCAAAGACGGCATTCATCGTATCCTCAAAATAGTCCGAACTGTGCCTGACGCGATCAAGAAACGGCTCTGAGTGGAGCTGCTCAGTGGTCTGCTGGCGTATTACCTGCAACCACTTGTCTGCCACTGTCATGACCTTTGTGCTGAAGTCGGATAGAACACGCTTGTGGAGCTCTGTGATGTTATTATGGCTATGATAGAAGAATTCGCTCATGAGTCTTAACAGGTGCTCTTCTTTGTAGAAGATATCATGGAAGTCGAAGAGTTCAAGAAGCAGGTGCCTATAGTATTCTTCTTTCAATTGCGGCAGCTGGATGATGCTCTTCCTGGCTTCTTCCTCCTGTCGACAGATATAATCCTCCACTCTCTCGTCAGAAATGACTGCCCTGCGCTCAATTGGAGCGGAGAGAACCATTCCTTCAAGTGTCTTACAACGGCTGAGCGCTACATACACCTGACCTGGGGCAAACGACAGATTGGCATCGATGATGGCATGCTCGAAGGTCAGTCCCTGGCTCTTATGAATGGTTATGGCCCATGCAAGGCGCAAAGGCAACTGACGGAAACGACCTTGTACTTTGCTCTCTATCTCCCTCGTCTCGGGATTAAGCTGATACTGGGTGTTCTCCCATTCCAGTGGTTCTACTTCGATAGCCTCGGAATCTCCAGGACAGTACACAGACACGTGATTGTCATCTATTTCCGACACTTGTCCTATACGTCCGTTGTAATAGCGGTGGTTGCCAGTAGGGTCGTTCTTTATAAACATCACCTGAGCACCTTCTTTAAGTATCAGTCTCTCGCTTGTAGGGTAGGAATACTCAGGGAAATTTCCTTCTATTTGTGCATTGAAAGTGTAGCTGTGGCCAGCCAGCTTTGCCAGCTCGCTGTCGTTATAGTTGTCTGCCAGATAGTTGTGAGTCGTCAGACGGATATATCCTTCATCAGGCTTTGGGATAAATGCGGGCTTGTAGCGCTGGTTGAGTTTCCCAAGGTCTTCGTCTGTAGGCTTGGCCTCACGGATGCCATTGAGAATGTCGAGGAACGCTCCGTCCTCCTGCCGATATACCTTTTCCAGCTGTATCGTGACGTAGTCTATCTGTGCCAGAGCTTTGGATCCGAAGAAATAGGGAGTGTCGTAATAAGGTGCCAGCAGGCGCTCGTCTTCTGGGGTCACCACTGGTGTCAGTTGCTGAAGGTCTCCAATCATCAATAGCTGTACTCCTCCAAAGGGCTTGTACCTGTCACGGAAGCGTCGCAGTACTGAGTCGATGGCATCGAGCAGATCACTTCGCACCATAGATATCTCGTCGATGATAAGCAGGTCGAGCGATGCTATTATGCGTCGTTTCTCCTTGCCAAAGTCAAACTTGCTCCTTATCTTGGCATTAGGAACAAAGGGTGAGAAAGGTAGCTGGAAGAATGAGTGTATCGTAACTCCTCCGGCATTGATAGCCGCCACACCGGTTGGTGCCACGACGATAATGCGCTTGCGGCTCGTTTCTACTACTTTTTTAAGAAAAGTGGTCTTTCCCGTTCCGGCTTTACCTGTCAGAAAGATACTATGCCCAGTATTCTCTACGAAATCCCAGGCACTCTGTAATTCCCGATTGTTAATTGTCTCCATAGTCTTAAAACTTAATTCAACATATTATTTCATTTGCAAAGATAATATAATTATCAGAAATAACGCGCTTTTTTCTATGATTTTTGAGTTTTTTTTGTATCTTTGCAGGCAAATTAATAATGGACACGAGAATATGATACAATCAATGACAGGTTACGGCAATACTGTCGTGACTTATAAAGACAAGAAAATCCATGTGGAAATCAAGTCGCTGAACTCTAAACAGCTTGACCTCCAGACTCGTATTGCACCTCTATACCGTGAGAAGGAGATGGAGATGAGGCAGATGATTGCTGAGGCTCTTATTAGGGGAAAGGTCGACATGAGCGTGTGGGTAGAGAAGGAGAGCATTGTGGACGCAACACCTGTGAACGTAGCACTTGTGGAGAACTACTACAACCAGCTGAAAGGCATTGCACAAAAGGTGGGCATCCCAGAGCCGAAAGACTGGATATACACCCTAACACGTATGCCAGACGTGCTGACGAAGACAGATGTGGAGACACTCGACGATGCAGAATGGGACGTGGTAAAAGGGGCTCTGAGTGATGCCCTGAAGAGTCTGGTTGACTTCCGTATTCAAGAGGGTGCTGCACTACAGAGGAAATTTACGGAGAAGATAGACAATATTGCAAAGCTTCTGGCTGACATCGAACCATACGAAAAGGGGCGTGTCGAGAAAATAAGGACTCGTATTGAGGACGGGCTGAAGCAGATTCCTGGAGTGGAATACGATAAGAACCGTCTCGAGCAGGAGCTTATCTACTATATCGAGAAACTCGACATCAGCGAGGAGAAGCAGCGGCTGGCCAACCACCTGAAGTATTTCCGTGAGACGATGGACGAGGATGCCGGACAGGGCAAGAAACTGGGATTCATCGCCCAGGAGATGGGACGAGAGATTAATACTACAGGCTCGAAGAGTAATCAGGCTGAGATGCAGAACATCGTAGTCAAGATGAAGGATGAGCTGGAGCAAATAAAGGAACAAGTGCTTAATGCGTTATGAAAAGAGGGAAACTGATCATCATCTCTGCACCAAGCGGAACAGGTAAGTCTACGATTATCGGATGGTTGATGAAGGAGCATCCGGAACTGAATCTGGCTTTCTCAATATCCTGCACTTCAAGACCTCCAAGAGGAAAGGAACAGAACGGGGTGGAGTATTTCTTCCTGACACCTGAAGAGTTCCGCCAGAGGATTGACAATGATGAATTCCTGGAGTACGAGGAAGTCTATGAAGGACGTTTCTACGGCACTCTCAAGGCTCAGGTGGAGCGTCAGCTTGAGGCAGGACAGAATGTAGTGTTCGATGTTGATGTGAAGGGAGGAGTGAATATCAAGAAGTATTATGGCAATGAGGCGGTGAGCCTCTTTATCCAGCCGCCCTCAATAGCCGAACTTCGTAAACGCCTCGAAGGACGGGCTACTGATGCTCCCGAGGTGATAGACCAGAGAATCGCGAGAGCGGAGTTCGAACTGACATTTGCACCTCAGTTTGACAAAGTCGTTGTCAATGACGACCTCGCCAAGGCTGAGGAGGATGCACTATCGCATATTAATAGCTTCCTCGCCTCCGAGTAATCTCATTCCACATTCCACATTCCACATTTCACATTCCACATGCTAAGAACAGGTATCTTCGGGGGATCGTTTAATCCTATACACAATGGGCACATCTCTTTGGCCCGGCAGCTTCGTGAGAAGGCTGCGCTCGACGAGGTGTGGCTGATGGTGTCGCCTCAGAATCCCTTGAAAAAGACGGATGGCCTGCTCGACGATGACTTGAGAATGAAGATGGCACGTATGGCTGTTGAAGGGGTGGAGGGTATAATTGCCAGCGACTACGAGATGCATCTGCCAAAGCCTTCCTATACTTGGAACACATTACAGGCTCTTTCGAATGACTATCCCGACCGTGAGTTCGTGCTACTTATGGGAGGCGACAACTGGTCTCTTTTCGATAGGTGGTTCCACCATGAGGATATTCTCAGGAATTATGAGATTGTAGTCTATCCGAGAAGAGGTTCCGACATGACTGACAAGATGCTTGGTGCTCCCTCTCCACGTATCGTTGAGGCTGAGCTCCTCGATATCAGCAGTACGGAGATACGTCAGCGAATAAAGGACGGAAAGGGCATCCGCAGGATGGTGCCGAAGGCTGTTGCAGACTTTATAATGGAAAATAGTCTTTATGAGAAATAAAACCCAAAGATGGAAAAAGGTAAATCCTCTGAAATGGATTGCATGCCTGTTTAGTCCGATACAGAAGAACGGGGCATTTTTCGTGGCTATGTTCGCTCTCGGGTGGATATGCACTCAACTGGAGATAATGCCGTATTACTTAAGAGACAGAGGGGCTGAGCCATATGAGCTGTCTGCTCCTGAACTCTTCCTGGATATCTATGTCGTATGCTGCCTGCTGATGCTTATCCCCAAGAAGGCTCGCCTCTGGGTGAAGGCTCTGCTATACGTGTTCTTCTACGGCCTGGCAATCATTGACATGTTCTGCTACGAACGCTTTGAGTCGACGCTGACACCTACGATGCTGATGCTTGTACGTGAGACAACAGGCAGGGAGTCGTTGGAATTCCTGTCAGGATATCTCAGTTGGGACATAGTTAATACTGGCGTAGGGTGGATATTACTGCTGATAGGGGCTCATTTCCTCTGGACGATAATACGCATCATTGGCAAGAGAGTCACAAAGCGGATGATACTGCCGAAGGTCAACGAGAGGCTGCTGCTGATTCCGAAGGTGATCGTGGGCGCGCTCGTCGGATGGTATCTCTATACTGCAGCATCTCAGGTATGGGACAATAAGATGGCAATGAAGAAGCTCTTTTCTTATCAGACAGTAGGCCAGGTGGAGCACGAGATGACAAAGAAGGACTGTGCCAAACTGTATGTACCTGTCTATCGTCTGGCTTTCGGACTTTATGTCAACAGTCTTGCCGATACGCAGATTGACCAGCTGAGGGCCGCAAGCGACAAGGTGGTTGTGGACAGCTGCTCCTATCGTGTGCCGAATATCGTGCTCGTGATAGGAGAGAGCTACAATAAGCATCACTCCCAACTGTATGGCTATAAGATGCCTACGACACCTCGGCAGGTGGCGATGGAGGCAGACAGCTCACTGGTGAAGTTTACTGACGTGGTGTCTACCTGGAATCTTACGAGTTTTGTCTTTAAGCACATGCTTTCGCTATATGCCGTAGGCGATTCGGGCGAGTGGTGCGACTATCCGCTTTTCCCAGAAGTGTTCCGAAAGGCTGGATACCATGTGACGTTCGTTACCAATCAGTTTGAGCCAAAGGCAAAGGAGGCTGTCTACGACTTCAGTGGAGGCTTCTTCCTGAATGACCCGCAGCTGAGCCAGGCGCAGTTTGACTCAAGAAACAATAGCACTCATCGGTTTGACGACGGAGTGCTTAAAGACTATGATGCCCTCGCCGCCAGTCATCACTCATCGCGCTACAACCTGACCATACTCCACCTGATGGGATCTCATATTGACTATCGGGCACGCTATCCTCAGAAGACGCGTACGGTGTTCAGGCCATCGATGTACAACCGCCCTGAACTCACAGACAAGCAGAGGCAGATACTGGCCCACTACGATAATTCGCTACTTTACAACGACTCTATCGTAGCAGCTGTGACGGAGAGGTTTGCTGACAAGGACGCAGTAGTGATTTACGTGCCTGACCATGGTGAGGAGATTTTTGACGGCAGCCCGTATATGTATGGACGTATGCATGGTGCTGACATCGACTACCGGCTGGCTCGTAACGAGATGGAGATACCTTTCTGGGTATGGGGCTCACGGAAATATCGCGCGAGTCACCCCTATGGATGGAAGGCTATCCAGAATGCCAAGGACCGCCCGATGATGATCGATGCCCTTCCGCATTTGCTCATGTATCTCGGTGGTATCTCGTCACCTCTCTACAGGGCTGACCTGAATGTGATTTCTCCAGAGTACAACCAGAAGCGCCCCCGTATTCTGAAGGGAGTGACTGACTATAACAAACTTAGGAAATGAGTAAGCAACTGTTGTCGAGAACTGAGTGTACAGCGATGCGCGGAATAGCAATCCTGGCTATCGTGCTTCACAACTACTGCCACTTTATTGGCAAGATAGTAAAGGAGAACGAGTATCAGTTCCTTACGTCTAACAACGATCGCCTGTGGGAGGTGCTGACACATCCCGATGAACTCTTGCCAGTGCACCTGTTTTCGTATTTCGGGCATTATGGAGTGCCGGTTTTCCTCTTCCTCAGCGGATATGGCCTCGTGATGAAGTACGAGTCGCATACGGATTCCTGTCCTCATCTGAGGTTTCTGCGATATAACTATCTCAAGCTGCTTAGGATGCTGATAGTCGGATTCTCGCTTTTCATCTGCGTCGATATGGTCACTCCTGGAAGGTTCCACTTTCATTGGTATAACGTTATAGCTCAGCTGCTGATGTACATCAATGTGCTTCCAGAGCCCGATCGTATTATCTGGCCTGGCATCTACTGGTTCTTCGGACTGATGATACAGCTGTACATCGTCTATAGGCTATTGCTCTATCGTCGCAGCATCTGGATGGCGGCTGCCCTGATAGCCGTCTGCTGGCTGCTGCAAGTAGGCTGCGATCCTGATGGTGAAACTCTCAACCGCCTGCGCTATAACTGTATCGGGGGTATGCTACCCTTCGGACTGGGTATAATGGCGGCAAAAATTCCCACCCTGGGACTAAAATGTTCCCACCCTGGGACTAAAGTGTTCCCACGCTGGGAATATTTTGCGGTCCTGTTGGTAGCTTCCGGCTTGATAGTGGCAATGGGATTCTGGTATCATAGCTGGCTTTGGATTCCTGTGTTCGTCATCATCGGCACTATTGCTCTCGTGAGACTGATGCCACAGTGGATGCTGAGTGTCCTGGTGTGGATAGGCTCTGTCTCTGCAGCGATGTTCGTGGCTCATCCGATAGCCCGCAAACTATTTATCACCGTGGCTTGGAAACAGGACATCTACGACGGACTGATGCTCTATGTCATTGCCGTTATTGCTCTGTCATGGGCTGTAAAACAGATTATTGACCGTATACCAAAACCGACGTTATGAAGAATGTTGTCGTATTCGATTTCGATGGGACTATTACGACAAAGGATTCTTTTGTCGAACTGATCCGATATGTCTATGGTACTAAGTTGATGCTGTTTGGATTCTTCCACTTTGCTCATCTGCTGTTGTTGATGAAGCTGCGGATGTATCCCAACTATAAGGTGAAGCAGAAGGTGTTCTCTTTTTTCTTTAAAGGGATGGAGCAGGACATGTTCAATACCCATTGCCATAATTTTGCAAAAGACAAGAGCGCTCTGCTGCGCCCTGCGGCTGTCAAGGCTTTGCAGAAGGCTAAGACTTCTGGGGCGGAGGTGCTCGTAGTCAGCGCATCTGTCGACAACTGGGTTCAGTGCTTCCTGCCAGGCGTGAAGGTGCTGGGCACTCAGATAGAGGTGGCCGACGGTAGCCTGACAGGACGGTTCCTCACAAAGAACTGCTATGGGCAGGAGAAGGTGAACCGTCTGCTGGAACTGTATCCTGATAGGAGGGAGTATCATCTTACAGCCTATGGTGACAGCAGGGGCGACAAGGAGATGCTGGCCTTTGCTGATGAGTCATATTATAAACCATTTTGAGAATGAAATCACCACTGAAGATATTCAAGATCAGACCTGAGGAGAGGTTGCAGTCAGCTCTTGCTCTATTGGTCATCGTGGCACTTAACGCTTTGTTCATCTGGCGTATGCGTAGGCTTTTCATGCAGCCTGGATTCGGACCCTATTGGAAGGCATTCGAGAGAGAGCTGCATCTCTCGGGCTATGATCCCCTGACATACCTGGGAGTGACAGATTGGGATGTCGTTTATCAGGTGTATCGCCATCCGCTGCTGTCGTTTATGATCTGGCCTCTCAGTAAGATCAATGAGTGGCTGACGGCTCTCTTTGGAGTCAACTGCGTGCAGTATCTGGTGGCTCTGGCGCTGATATTCTGTTCTTACTATTCATATATCTTCCTGTATCGCATCCATCGTGAGGTGATAGAGCTCAAGCGATGGGATGCCACATTGCTGACGGCTTTTCATTTCTCCTTTGCATATATCTTGCTGGCGGCAATCGTGCCCGACCACTTTACGGTATCAATGTTCCTACTGCTAATCACATTCTATATCTCTGGTGTCTGCATCAAGAAAGGCAGGGAGTTTAAGTGGTGGCAGTCGGCCATCATGTTCTACATCACGGCAGGAGTAACGCTGAGCAATGGCATTAAAGTGTTCCTCTCAGGATTCTTTGTGAATATGAAGGACTTCTTCCGTCCTAAATATCTGTTACTGGCCGTTATCCTGCCTGCTGGCTTGCTTTGGGCTACAGCCACCTGGGAGTATCGAACCTATGTGCTGCCAAAAGAGAAGGCCCGTGCCGAGAGGAAGGCCCAGAAGGCTGAGCAGCAGAAGGCGCGCATTGCCCAAATGACTGCAGAAGAGAAAGAGCAGTATGAGGCTCGACGAGCACGGCGCGAGATGGTATTGAAGCGGCAGGCAGCCAAGACCGGCAAACCAATGGAGAACCATGGCTTCCTGAAGTGGACAGACATATCAACCTCGCGATGGCAATCTGCCTATGAGAACCTGTTCGGCGAATCGCTGCAATTCCATCAGGACTTTTTCCTGGAAGACGTGCTTGTGCACCGACCTGTCTTCGTGCCTTATCGCTGGATTGTAAGTTACATCATAGAGGGCATTATCCTGCTGCTCTTCATCGGTGGTATCTGGTTGGGCAGGAAGAACCGGTTCCTATGGCTTTGCCTGTCGTGTTTCGCATTCGACATGTTTATTCATATTGGATTGGGGTTCGGTCTCAACGAGATATATATCATGACACCTCACTGGGCATTTGTACTGCCCATAGCTACAGCCTATCTTTTCAAGGCCATACAAGCCCGCTGGCTCCGCATCATCTTAGGAGGGATAACGCTATACCTATATATATATAATGGCTGTCTGCTGGCAGATTTCCTGCTGTCGCCCATCAAGGCCGTTATATAGGTCAGACGTGCTTCTCTGTGCCCAACCACTTGCGGATACGACGTGTGAAGGCTTTAGAGATATGAGAGAAATTGCCATAGCGGATGTTAAGCCATAACTCCTCTAACGAATAGCTTATCTTGGTGAGCGGATGGCGCCAGGCTAAGACCTTATAGAGTCTCTCCTTATAAGCTACATTCTCAATCACGTATCTGGGATGCTTAAGGGGGAACTCCAGTTCGTAACGCTTCATGGTGAAAATCTTCAGGAAGCGCTTGGGGGTGGTTTTGGCCGATGCGGTGAAATGAGTCGAATCGGCCATTAATCCCAAATTATTAATCTGGTTCTTTGAAGGCAGAATGGCAAGACCGGAGTTGAACAGCATTGATGCCCAGAAGATGCTCTCATAGTACTCCTTGCCTGTGGCACGATGGTTATAGAACATCTTTATCATGTCCTTCCTATATTTGCGCTGCTCGGCCAAGGCCCTCAGCTGCGCCATGTTATAATCATCGTCAAGGAAAGAATACTGCCCGTCCCACTGGTCTATGACGCGTCGCCATGAGGCCCAGCCCCAGATGGCAAAGGTAGAAGTGAAGAAGTAGTCGTAGGGACAGTCACTGGTGACCTCATCGATATTGAAACCTGAAATCATACTGATACGCTGGTCGTGCTCGTACTTGTCAAGCATTTCCTTACAGAACGGGAAAAACGACTGCGAGGGCACATCATCATCCTCTAACACCATACACTTATCTACCATGGAGAAAGCCCACTTCTGCGAGATATATTCAGACGGATCGCATCCATAGTTCTTTTCCTGGTACATGCGATGCACCTCGCATTCCCAATCGATGTTCTCGTTGCTCACGATCGCCCTGCAAGCCTCAATACCGGCCATGTCCTTCTCACCGCGAGGACCGTCCTGATAGAGGAACAACTTTGATGGACGGGCCTTGCGGACCTCCTCGAACACTCGCCGGAAGGTGTCTGCTCTGTTGAAGAACAGCAACAGTACTGCTATATCGGTCTTTGCGGGATACATGCCAACTAGAAAGAGAAATCTGTTTTCACTACTCCGTCACCGTAGATGGTCTTGAAGTCGTCTCTCATCGAAATGACATGATAACCGGCCTTGCGCCATTGCTCACCCAGCTTGAGAGCTTTCTCCCTGTTGGCGTGGTCTCTTGCATCGTCGTCAGCTATCAGCATAAAGGCTGCTGTCTTGTAGTTGGGGTTGCTCAGGCAGAAATTGTGCATGGCACTGTCGCCACCGCTGTTGCCAAACGACAGGACGGGCACCTTGCCTATCTCCTGGGTGATCTGCAGGACCTTGTTGGTCTTAAGGTTCTTGATGATCAGCTCATCGGTGCGGATGATGTCTTCCTCTTTGCCCAGGGTATAGTTTACACCTTCCTCAGTGCCCTGACTGCTGGAGCGGAGCTTTACGTCCATGCCGATAACACGGTTGGGCTCAATGCCGATGGCGTCGACGAGGGCACGGCAGATGAATCTGTCAGAACCGGAAACGACATAGAAAGTGAATCCGTTAGCTTTCAGATAGTCGAACACCTGAAGCATAGGCTTATAGAAACTCTGGCCGTAGGTCATACCAGTGAATCCGTTGGCTTGCTTGGCTGCGTATGCCTTGACGTAGGCATCAAACTGTGCTATTGTCATACCGGCATAGGCCTTGGCTGCAGCATAGGCATGCTTCATATCGAAATGGTCGGGAAGCTTCTTGCCTGTCCTGACAAAGTCCCTGATTTCCTGAGCTGTCTCCTTAACGTCGTCTGGGGCGATGTTCTTATATGACTCGTCTTCCAGTACTCGATACTCGAGCAGATTGTATTCAAAATAGCTGGGATACAGCTCACCGACAAAGGTGCCGTCCATGTCAAAAGTGGCTATCCGGTCTTCTTCCTTGATGAAATTCGCAGAAGTGGGGTCTGTCACGTCTTTCACGTATTCCTGAAGGGCTGTCAGGGACTCACAGGAGTTCCACAGGGTGAAATAGTCTTTTGCTACTGGGGTAACGACTGGGTTGTCTTCCTTCGAGCACGATGTGAATACTATTGGACCGTAGATAAGGGTGGCGGCTAACACCCAGTTAATAATCTTGTTCATTGTTTCTTATTATTAATAATTCAATTCTTGCATACTAAGCATCCTCGCTTCCAATGCTGCAAAGATACGAATTTTTTCTGAGATTCGTTAAATTTCTCCGATAATCTATACAATATGTGGATTTTTTCGTAACTTTGCCTTAGCTCTAATCTCCTTCTGTAGTAGTTCCATACGTTCCTTCAGTTGCTCTTGGGTAGGTAGCATATCTTTGATACGGATATTGTTGTAAGTAGCAACTCCCATTGGAGTCGTAATCCCTCGGAAAGACCATTGCACATCGGTCTTATCCATATCGGAACAGATCAGTAGCCCAATGGTAGGGTTGTCATCAGGTGCTTTAACCAATTCGTCAACGGCACGTTGGAGTTTTAAGCGTTTTAATGATCACGGGGAATGCGGTTCTCCTGATCATTCTCCTTTGAAGAGTTTGGAGTATTCAGAATAAGTTCTTGCTTGCAAGCGGCAAAGCCAAACGTGTAAATCTGCAACCGCACCAACAATAATAATGGTATGCCAAGACAAGATAAAGGAACGCTGAGTGAAAAAGTGATCAGGAGAACCGTCCCCGTGATTTTTATACCGTTTGAAAAAGTCTTCAGCCTGCTTCCAGGCTGCTTCTAAGCTGCTTTCACCCTGCTTCTATCCTTACTCAAGACTAAGCCACAAAGCAGCCTAAAGCGAGCCTGAACCGATACTAAAGCGAAGTTGAACCAAATAAAGACAACATCTCAATGTTTAAAAAAGGACTTCTAAGCCCTTTGTCAAGCCCTTGGCAAGTATATGGCAAGCTCAAAATGCTTGCTTAAGCTTGCGAACCCCTTGCGAACCCCTTGCCAACTCCTTGGCAAATCCTTGCCAACCCCTTGCCTAAGGTCGCATAAATACCC
>DGTJ01000096.1:78613-90896 GCA_002393725.1 Prevotella sp. UBA4339
CAATCGATCGTTTGAGCCGAGTGATTGCGGCATCTTTACTGGCAACTTGCCAAAAAGGTGCGTATTAGGCTACGTCCTTCTATCGAAATAATATGCTGATTTTTCTTATGTATCGAATTATTTTACTACCTTTGCACACATAATTCATAACAGATAGATTACTTATGGCAAAGATTAATGTCCAGAATACAGAGATAACCGTCGTATCACACAATGACGATGACTATATTTCGCTGACCGATATGGCTCGTAGTCAGTTGCAAGAGCACATTATTTTCCGTTGGCTCAGTCTGAAAAGCACGATTGAGTACCTTGGAGAATGGGAAATGCTCTACAACCCCAATTTTAATTGTACCGAATTCGGTACATTTAGAAATATGGCGGGCAGCAATAACTTTGTTCTGTCAGTAAAAACATGGATAGAAAAGACTAGGGCTTTCCGCAAGGAGAAAGACTTGTGAAACTCAATCAGATTGCCATTCAGCAGATGCAGGTGTTGGAAGGAAATAACAACCGAAATCTGCTAAAGTAGAAAACAAAACATGGTATGCAATGAACAGGCATCTGGGTTTGTCAAACCAGATGACATCCTAAAGACAGGGCAATTTACGGACTTTTCAATTTTGCCCAGCAGAGGATATAATCTGCTGGTACGAGCAAAGCGTCATGGACGGTGGTGGATGCTGAAAGGATTGAAGGAGCCCTATCGGAATGATACTGTCTATCAGGTTCTGCTACAAAAGGAGTATGAGATAACCAGCCAGTTGCAGTACCCGATGGTGGTTTCCGTCTTCTCCGTTGAAGAGGTTGAGGGATTTGGGCCATGTATCGTGATGGAGTGGATAGAAGGCCAGACTCTGAAAGAATGGCTGGCACAGGGAAAGCACTCGCGAAAACAGCGTCGTCATGTGGCAGACATGCTTATGGAAGCCTTGGCCTATGTTCAAAGCCGACAGACACAGCACCGCGACTTGAAACCCTCGAATATCATGCTCACCCACGATGGCCAGCATCTGAAACTCATAGACTTCGGACTGTCAGACACCGACAGCCATACCATTCTGAAAGCGCCTGCAGGCACAGAGGGCTATATGGCGCCAGAGGGGGCATCGGATATATACTCACTGGGCTGCATTCTGCGTGAAATGGAATTGGGATGGTTGTCGCACTGGGTGGTGCGCCGATGCCTTGCTCCTCTCCATCGCCGCTATAAGGATGTAGCATCTATACAGCGAGACCTGCACCGCTGTTGGCGTTGGCCCAAGCGGATTCTGTTTATTATCAGTATATCCGTTTTGGTGATGCTGTACGGTCTTTGGAGCCATTCCTATAATCAGCAAGGATTGCAATCACTCAGTGACTCTCTGGAGGTCTACAAGAAAGAAAGCACTGAAAAAATGGTAGATGAGCAAGCCAAAACCGATACATTGCAGACCCAGTTGAATACGTTAAGCCAACAACGAGAGTATGAACAAGCAGTCCTCCAGCAGAAACAAGGTCGCATCATGGCCGCAAAAAAGCAGATAGACAGACAAGTACAGGCATACGGTATTGAGCAGATGTTTGACACCGTCAGTTGCAGACGCAATGTCACAATTCCAGTCATCAGGATTGCCGATGAACTCCTGAGAGATGCCAAGGATGACGAAGTGAAAGAGTATATTCTGGAGCGCTATCGCAAGCCTTGGCTGAAGCGACTATCTGAACTGCCTTTCGATTAACCGCAAGCACTTATCACTACCCCGTCACGCTGACCTGCCACGTATGCAGTCTCTGGAAGTCCCTGATGGACTAATCTGTCTAAATAGAGTGGCTCATGCTGTATCATCAGATGACAGCGAAAAGTGTCGCCCACGCATAGTTTCGTATTCTGGGCTTCCATGATTTCAAACCTGCTTCCGCCCAAATGTCTGATGACGATTCGCCTGTCAGGATGCCAAGTAATGACAAGCCGCTGCCCCAATCGCATACCCTCTGTCGACACTCTTTCTTCAATACGGATGCCGCTCTGCACCTCGTCCGAACTGTCTGCATGACTACAAAAGTCATCATATCCCTTGTAGCCTACAAACCGCGCCAGCACGTCGAGCGTATGCGGCCGGGTATCTACTTTCTCATTGCTCAAGTATCCCCAGAACCGTTTCAGCGTTGTGGGCGAGAGCCGCTCGCGTGTGCGTGATAACAATAGGTGGCTCAACTCCTCGAAATCGCGTGACACGCTGAGTTGGTGCCCCGTAGTACGTTCAACCTCGTATTTCAGCTTTTCCTGCATCATGGTGCAAAGTTACGAATAAACGAGAGAAATGCAAAAGGAAAACGCGCTTTTCTTTTGCATTTCCGAGTGCCAGTAACTTCGGCGGAGCCAAAGTTACGAATAATTATCAGTTTTTGCAAGACGAAAGGCGAAAAGGACAGAAAAGGACTTGCAAAAACGCATTCTTCGGGCTAATTTTGCCCCCAAAATGTAAAATATCGGCTCACAATGATACATCTTTCAGAAAAAATGCCTATCTTTGTCCCGTGGTTTCGCAAGAATCCACGACATCGAGGAGAGCTATTAAGCTTTGACCCGCCAGAGAATCTGCAAAATTCAAAGTATAAGGGTGAGAAGTCTGAAAGCTGCTTCTCCTGCAGTAGCATATATACTGCTCACTCCCTCGTGGAGTCGGCTTACATATATACCTGCAGGTGTGAGCCGATTTCATTCTTACTTATACGGGTATTGCAGAACCTTCTGGCTAAGGATGCGAGAAGGCTCACACTCTTTGGACAAAAATGGAATACCAATATTTTACAAACTTAAACACATAAAAAATATGGGACTATTTGACAAATTAAAAGAACAGGCTTTGAATAGTGTTAATGAATTGACCGGGAAGGTTAACAACATGCAAGATCCTCAACAAGAAATGGCGCCACCGCCAGCACCGCAACCGCTAGCGACACCTGCTCCACAGTCGCAGGCCACGCCGTCTTCTGCGCCACAATCCTTACAAGGAGGAAGTTCCGATGGTATCTATGGTAACTATATGGAACATCTGATAGACATGGCATTGGCAGATGGCGAGCTGACAGAGAAAGAGAAGCAAGTTCTCTTCAAAAAAGCTGAAGCCAATGGTATTGATTTGGACGAATTTGAAATGGTGCTTGACGCTCGCCTTTACGAGAAGCAGAAATCGATGAAGGCATCTCAACCAGTGGCCACTGGTGCAGCTCCGAAATCTGAGAAATATGGAGATGTAAGAAAGTGTCCTGGTTGTGGAGCTATCGTTGAGTCATATACGACTCGTTGTCCTGAATGTGGGCATGAGTTTAATAATATAGGAAACGTATCAAGTTTCAATTTACTCTCATCTAAATTAGAAGCATTGGAAAACAAAAAGACTGGAGGCGTTTTTCTAGGTGCATTCAAGGATCTTTCAATTAATAAGCAGAAAGTTTCTTTAATTAATGGTTTCCCTGTACCCACAACAAAAGAGGATATATTGGAATTTGTATCAATGGCCACCCCATTGGCAAAACCCGCAACTAAATTTATGCTCTTATCGGGTCTCGATTCTGAAGAGTATGACATTGCAAAAGCGTGGAAAGCAAAATGTGAACAGGTAATAATGAAAGCCCGTTTTTCCATGAAAGAAGACAAAGCAACTCTTGCTGAAATAGAAAGCTATGCGCAAGAACTTAAAATAAAATGACGATGGGACTATTTGGTAGAGGAAAAGGCGGTGGGCTGATGAATGTCATCCGCTGCGACGAAGAAGAATATATGGTGTGGAAGTGGCGGCCAGAAGAACAGGACGCCAATTCAACGACGCGTGAGAATAGTATCAGATATGGTAGCAGCCTTAGGGTAAAGGATGGTGAAGTCGCAGTGTTTGTCTACAGACAAAAAGACGGCACAATGCAAGATTTCATTGAGGGACCATACGACGATACTATTAAGACGGCAAACTTTCCTGTATTAAGCAGTATTGTGGGTTTGGCCTTTGGGGGAGAGTCGCCTTTCCAGGCTGAGATTTACTTCATCAATCTGGCTGGCAACAACCAGTTGCGCTTTGCTGTACCATACTTTGATGTGTTTGACCCGCGACTGCCAGACCATGGTGTTCCGATGGCTGTCAGAGGGACGATGACCTTTAACATCACGGATTATAAGGGCTTCATCAAACTCAATAGGCTCATAAATTTTGACCATGAGCAATTCAAAAAGCAAATCAAGGATGCTGTAACCAAATATGTTAAAGGAGTTGTTACCAATATTCCTCAGGAAATGGGTATACCTGCAGTTCAGATGGAACGCCAGTTGCTGGTGATTAATGATAGGATTTCGAACTATCTGAAACCCAGAATGGAAGGCGATTTTGGCGTTAACATGAAGGCACTTGATATTGGTGCGATGGAAATAGACAAGGAAAGTCCATATTATGAGGAACTTCGACAGCTCACCGCTGGCAACACTGCAAGGACTATGAATGCCCAAACGGATGTTAATATCCAAAATATGCAGGATACACAACGCATTAATGCTGAGAATGTGGCTGAAACGATGCGTATTCAGCGCGAGGAAGCTCAGCGTGCCCAGCGTCTTCAGACGGAGACAAACTTCATGGGTGCTCACTCGCTTGACCAACAGACAGAGGTGCTCAAGACGGGTGCCAAAAGCCTTGGCCAAATGGGCTCTGTGGATTTAGGAGGAGGCCAAGCAGGAGGGATGAATCCTGCTGGAATGATGACAGGCATGATGATGGGTGGTGCCATGGGACAGCAAATGGCTGGCATGATGCACAGTATGGGGCAGCAAATGCAGGGTGCCATGAAGACGCCTCCACCAATCCCCAACGTACAATACCATATATCGGTAAATGGTTCACAGTTAGGACCGTTCAACATGCAGCAACTGCAACAAATGGCTCAAAACGGGCAGTTGACACCACAGACATACGTATGGAAACAAGGAATGGCAAACTGGGACTTTGTCTGCAATGTGCCTGAACTGGCCTCGCTTTTTGCAGCACCAGGAACACCACCTCCTCCACCTCCTCCAACATTGTAGAACTATAAAATAATTATTGCTATGGACGATCAAAGTTGTTTTTATATTGACAGACTTGTCGATTTCGGTCTGGGAATGGGTATTGCCAACCAGATGGTGGGCATCATGAACCAGTATATGCGCACGATGGATATACCAGGCTCCATCCAGCAGATGCAACAACCTGTACCTGCTATCTTCTATGTAGCTATTGATGGAAAGCAGGTGGGACCGCTGAATGATAGCGAGATGGCAGCACTGATTGCTCAAAAGAAAGTGAATAAGGACACGCTGGCCTGGATGCCTAGAATGTTAGGTTGGAAACCAATTGAGCAAGTGCCAGCCATCCTAAAATTAGTTGCGTTAACCCCACCACCGCTGAGCGTATGAAGACTTCAGTGTTTCCAACGTTGCTATTGCTGATAGTAACAGCTGCCATTGGATATTTGGCATATCATATGGCTAATTCAAATGCTGACGTGAACGATATTGTCGTGGGTATAGGTACTGCAGTATCCATCCTTCTGACATTGGGCTGTGTCATGGGTATTTCGCTTCTTGATAGCAGAATGAATGTAAACATGAAGGCATGGAGCATTTCGGCTTTTATCGTCATGATTATCGTCAATCTCTGTTTCGCTGGATTTGGAGTATCCATGCCCTACTATGTGATAGTACTTGCACTTACGTTGGTCATCCATTTATGGGTAGTGTGGAAATTGTCGATAATTAAAAACGTATAAAAAGGAGTGTGCCGAAAATCCTCAGAAGAGTAGGCAAGAAATACATAGAGCTAAATGAAAAGAATTATGTTAATGGTAATATCTGTGATGGCACTGAGTGTCGTCATAGGATGTAATACCAAAAAAGAGTCTACAAACGGTGCCGACAGTGATAGCATTCAGGTTGACTCCATGGTTCAACAAGTTGACGAAGGTATCAGTGACAGCCTGAAGGCCGAATTAGAGAGGGCAGGCATAGAAGACTTAGATGGCGCAATTGAAGCATTCTTTGAAGAAGTGTTTAATGGAAGGTATTACGAAGATGGTAATGGCTTCTATACAAAATTCTGTACAGAAAGACTTCAGAAGAAGCTAAAAGAGGCGTATGAATATGATGGAGAAGAGGGGTATGCCACTTGGAAATTTCGCAGCGATGCTCAAGACGGTCCCAGTGACGAATACAAACTGACCAAATTCACTCCAGAAGGTAATGGGTGGTATAAGTATGAGTTTATAGATATGGGCATTCCTGGATCTCATAGAATTAAGTTCATTACATATGTCAATCCAAGAGACCAGGTAGAGTTCTATATTGATGACTTAGAATGACATGTTCTAACTACAATCAAGAAAATAGGAGTGTGCCGAAAATCCTTTGAAGAGTAGGCCAATAAACTACAAATTATTATGAAAAAACTTTTAACATGCATGATGATGCTCCTAACTTCCACACTGGTATTCGCAGATGACTGGAAGTGGGACGAGAAAACAAGAGATGCCGCCTATGAAGCCCCTAATTCCAAATTTCAAAAGAAATGGTATATCAATGATCAATATGAAACCACCTATCAGTTTGGGGCTAACGGAGTAGTCACTTCAACCCTACTTGTTAAGAATGATCATTTTGATGCTCGTATTGTAATAACACTCACAGGAAAGTATACACGCAATAAAGACCATCTTAATCTTACATGGACAGGAGCTCAAGCGAAGCCTTATCAAGCTGATTTGGATGCAATGTCTGCAAGAAACCGTGACAACGTACTTCAATCATTGAAATCTATTGGTCACCATTTCACATCTAACTACAAGAACAAAACCGAGTACTTTCTCATACTTCGTCTTGATGATGAGTGTCTTATTGTAACGACATTTAATCCTCAGACTAAATTATTCAACGATATAAATTGGAACACTTTGTTTAACGAGTCTCACAAGAAAAAAGAGAAAGAGCGGGCAGCTCAGCTAGCAGTTGAGAAGGCGCGTCAAGATTCCATAAGACAAGTTCAGGAAGCTGAAGCAAAAGCGAGACGTGAGGCTGAAGAGAAAGCAAGACGTGAGGCCGAGGAAAAAGCTAAACGCGAGGCAGCAGAAAAGGCAAGGCTTGCAGAAGAGACAAGGATAAAGGCTGAAAATGAATACTGGGCTCGTATAGGCATTGAGAAGAAAGCTGCTGCAGAAAAGGCTGCTGCAGAAGGCGTGAAGTTGGTGGATCTTGGACTGAGTGTCAGATGGGCAGACAGGAATATCGGCGCGTCATCCCCAGATGATTATGGTTTAAAATTCACATGGGGAGAACCGATTTCCAGTGAATATGGCAAATACAAACCTGCGATAAAGTTACAAAAAGGAGCTGTATTGGACTCTAACAGTGATCCCGCAATTGTAAGATGGGGGAACGGTTTCCATGTCCCTACACCTGAGCAATGGAAAGAACTGTTCGAGAAATGTACTATAGTACAAAGTAAAAATGGTGTACGTGTAACTGGACCTAATGGTAACTTTATTTTCATACCCCATAAAGATAATTCCAAGTATGTTCGCTGTTGGACAAATACAATGAGTTCAGAAAACAAAAAAATGGCATTAGAGTCATGTATAACGCTCCCTTCACCGCAGGGGAATGATTCAGGAAAAAGAATCTTAAATTACTCGATAAACGAGTCTGAATCAAACATTCTTTTACCAATTCGCGCTGTCATGGAATAATTAATTTATTTTTCCGCCTATCAAGAATCTCTTGGCAGGCGGATTTTTTCTTACAAAAATAGATAGAAATTATCAATATGCTTATTATATCAGCAATATAGACAACATCAAATAGCTATACTCTTCATAATACTCTTTAACACTACCCCAATTTATTCTCAAACAGATTGGGGATGGGTTATAACAGGTGTAGTGAAAGTTGGACAGACATATATGCTCAGCGATGATGACTTAGCCGAGAAGGTAAAAAAGGAGGTCGCCGAGATGGATAGGCAGAATAAAATTTGTGAAAAAGGTAGCAAGTATACAAAAAGACTACTGAACCTCACAAAAGGGATAAAGGATGCTAATGGTATAAACTTAATTTCAAAGTGTATCAGACAAAAGTCCTAAATGCTTTTGCCTGTCCTGATGGGAGTGTTAGTTTTTATTAACTAATGGACGTACTTAGTGATGATGAATTGTTGGGCGAGTTTACAAAGGGATAGAGTGAGTTTTAGGTTGGCTATTTCATGGACTCGGAGCTGTCTTTGACTTCCTGCTTGATGGCTGGGAATCTTGTTTGAGGGTAATCGCCTGGATTATCTTAATCTTACTATTCCTATTAGCATTGGCATTATGACTTTTTAACGCAGTCTTATTGAATTTTTCCCAAATAGTTCATATATAACAAACATCTTAATATGAGCGAAAGTCATGGGACAAACCCAGAATGAAACATCATGAGAATTTGTAATTTGTAGAGAAAATGACATTAAAAGAAAAAGCAAGGGCCAAGGTGAAAGAGCTGGATTCGAGAATGGCCGAATTGAACTCTTTGTATGAAAACGAAAGTAATCCAGAGAAACAGAAAGAAATTGCTAAAGAAATTCTCTCTGTGGCAGTTCAGACGAATAAGTTCTTGAGGATGGCTGGGGCTGACGAACAGGAAATGTATGCTGATTAGTTTCGGTGTTATCACCTAACAAAACAACAATAGAACCTCGCGATGTATAGGAAATCGCATGAAATTATGAATGGAAGTTTTTTTGATAGGATTGGTATAGCAGATATGGAGAAGGTTCATTCTGCAGTAATTGGTTGGATATTTTCTGATGAATGTAAAGCATTAACGAATCAGCAGAAGTCAGAATTATTGTGTTCTTTGTTTCATGTAATGCCAAGCCAAACATTTAACTCATTTGTTGTAGAGGTTGAACATCATGATATTGATGTTCTCATTATCACTGACAATAATACATGTTGGGTAATTGAAAACAAGATTAAATCTTCTCAGCATAGTAATCAGTTAGATAGATACTACAATATTATAAAAGGAGAACCTGTTAAGATTGGGCGTAAAATACAGTCCATACAAGATTACATGCAATTGAAATCTCACTACTGTTTCTTGACACTTGTTGGTGAGAACCCGAAATGTACAAATAACGTTTGGGAGAATACTACATACAAATCCTTCTCAACAGCGCTTAAGAGTGTCCTATCAAATGATAATAGAAATAGTGATTATATTATCCTAAACGAATACTTGTGCTGCATTACTAATCTTGCGGATGCTTTAGATGAATTCATTAATGATCATCTACGGTATAAATATGTCTTTGATGACGGTACGAATAAAAAGAAAAGAAATGGCAATTATATTGCAGACAACGGTCTCGAAACAATTTTTCAAAAATGCTTCCTTTCACATATTATAGGCAAAACTAAGAACTATAGTGGTTTTGATATTTCAGAGACTCATGGCATCGCACTGGCGGAGAAAAAAGATGTACTTTTTATTCGAGATTATAAATTGGGAATACAATTCCAAAACGGCTCTTTCAAGGCTCAGATACTTAATGAGAGTATAGGTGCAACTGATTTCTGGAATCATTGGAATGGAAGAATAACGAAAACAAATAACGGGGTAAAGATAAACAATATGCATTTCTCTGGCTGGACTTTTAACATTTCTAAAAGTCAGAAAGGCTCATATTTTTCCATCTCAAAAAAGATTCCCAATTGGTATTCTAAATCTGTGGCAGACATTGTGTCCGATTGGGATACCATGTACAATGCATGTATGGATGTTTTGAATGAAATTTCAAATATAATCCCATAAGAATGAAATGTTTTTGTCAGATTACTAACGATGAAGCGCGTATTTATTGATATGGACAATGTGCTGGTGGACTTCCAGTCGGGACTCGACCAGGTGAGTGAGGAGAAGAAGGCTGAATATGCCGGACGGTTGGATGAGATTCCGGGCTTGTTCGCCAAGATGAAGCCGATGGAGGGGGCGATAGAGGCCGTGCATGAGTTGCAGAAGCATTACGACCTGTTCATCCTCTCTACGGCGCCGGGACACAGCGGGACAGACCCTCTGTGTCCTCGGTATTCGCAATCTTATTCTTTATATATCTTGGTGTTATGCTGATGTTTGGATGATTTCTGATGAGATTATTTGAAATATTTCTGTCTAATGTCTATATTATCAGAAAATGAGTAAAGAACAATTTATGAACAAACAGGAATGTATTATTAATGGGATGGCAGAATCGCCTATGTTTGTTTTGTCTGGCGGATCAAAGGAATTGTTTCACAGTAATTTCCTTTATTGGTTAGGCACAAACTATCGTGTTGTTTTTCAGGAACTGATGAGCAAGCTTTGCAGAATCAATTCTTCATGGCCTGAGGGTTGGGCAGTAAAACGGGAATACCGACATCTGGATCTTTGTGTCACCTACGAGAAAACGACGGGGAAACAGCAAGAGGGAAAGGCTTCAGTGGGAGAATGGGCTTTCATTGTCTTGGAAAACAAAGTGAAAAGTTTGCCAGACTTGATACAACTGAGGCGATATGAACAAGTGTTTGCTGGCAAGGGCAACGGTTGCTCTTACGTTGTGTTGTCATTGACAAAAGAGTTTCCTGGCAGCAAGTATTTGAAAGAGAATACGTGTTGGCAGTTTCACCATTACGACGAATTGGCCCAACTGATGGAAGAGTGTGTTCAAGATTCCACTATTAAGGAAGAGCATCGTTTATACATTCGTGACTACTGCCATTATGCAAGTAGTCTAAGTGCATTGGCAGAGGGCTGGAAAATAAAGGAACAGACAAGCTTCCTCTCGCAGCGAAGCGACTTGCGCGAATTGAGACTGAACGATATCTACGAGAAACTTCGCTATGCTCAGATTGCAACTTTGCTCGCAGAGAAACTCAAGGCAAGAATAGTCAACGACTCTGATGAGGAAAGAGTCATTCTTGGTATGAGCAATATTGATGTGATACTAAGACAGCGTGAGGATGCAAATGACATCCTTTGCTTCTATGGGTGTCCTGAGGCAAAACCTTTCGGACAGGTGTTCATTGGCAGTGGTATGACTCATGCAGTAGGATTGGTGGAGGCAAAAGTGAAAGTTAGCGACGACTGCTGCCTCGTCGTACAGGTGCAAGGCAATCGTTATTGTCACGGTTTTGAGTGTGAAGGCATCCTAAAAAGCACTGATCGTCTCAGTCCTGACCAACTGCGATTCCTGAACTTTGAAGGGAACCGTCTGCCTGGTAAAGAGGCCAAGGCCGACTCCAGACTCTGCCGTTACAATGCCAACTTCATTTATAAGTCGCAGAAAATTCTTCCTACGCATACCATTGGCGACATTCTGAATACCATGATCGCCGACTGTCAGATTTAAGTCGTAATATGGAGAAAAAGATAATACTATTAATGCTTATGGCACTCTTTTCTATGTTTGCCAACGCCCAGCAGATATCGTATATCAAGGCCGACGGGGCTTGGTATCAGGTGTATGATGAGGCTGGGAAGAAGGTCACCACGCTGTCGAAAAGTTCAATTGGAGAAGTGGTCGGCTGGGGCAGTGATTTCTTCGTGGCTGTAGATGGGGCTTGGGTTAAGACCTACGACATCAATGGCAAGAAGATCTGCACACTCTCAAAGCAGACTGTAGGAGAGGTCATCGGCGTGGCCGGCAATACGTTTACCAGCCGCCAAAGCGCTTGGATATACATCTGGAACAAAGAGGGCAAGAAACTACAAACAAGGTCAGCGTAATGAACATCACCGATTTCAACGACCTTACTTTGGCAGAGCACACAGGGGGGCTGTCCCCCTGTGTGCCGACTGTAAGGGCGGAACGGAGATTCATACCAACCTGCGAGGCATACCCTGTGCCAGCCTAGAGTTTGAGAAGACGCTACAAGTTGAACAGCATGGCTATGTCATTACGGAAGGAAAAGGCAGTGACATCCTTGCTTTGACGCTGAACAACATCGGTGTGAGTTGTGCCAATATTCCCGCCGGTTATTACCAACCTCATAAGGATGATGAGTATACAGTAATAGCAGAATTGGAGAAATGTCTATCCTTTGTGAATAGTACTATTAATACGCTCGACAAGCGTTTCCCTCATATTTACAAGTCGCAGACTCAATTGATGGCAGAAAAAGAGCTATTCAAATAGAACGGATGGAAATACTGGCAATTATAGGCATCATAGTATTAGGACTCATCATCTTTACCAGTGTGGGTATTCTTGGC
>DGTJ01000028.1 GCA_002393725.1 Prevotella sp. UBA4339
AACGGCATCATCGAGAACTATGCCGACATCAAGGCCAAGCTCAAGGCAAAGGGAGTGGAGTTCAAGAGCGACACCGATACCGAGGTGCTCGTACAGCTGGTGGAGTACATCATGGTGAAGAAAAACCTGCCGCTGCTCGAGGCCGTACAGGTGGCACTCTATCAGGTGATCGGCGCCTACGCCATCGCCATCGTCGACAAGCGCGACCCCAACCAGATAATCGCCGCCCGCAAGCAGAGCCCGCTCGTGGTGGGCATCGGACAGGACGAGTTCTTCCTGGGCTCCGACGCAAGCCCCATCATCGAGTATACCGACAAGGTGGTGTATCTCGAAGACGGTAACATAGCCGTCATCCGCCTGGGCGAGGACGTGCACGTTATGAGCATCCTCGGTGAGGAACAGGAGCTGAAGGTGAAGAAGGTAGACATTGACCTCGGACAGATAGAGAAGGGCGGCTATGAGCACTTCATGCTGAAGGAGATATTCGAGCAGCCCGACTGCCTGACAAACTGCATGCGAGGGCGCATCAACGTGGAGGCCAACCACGTGACCCTCTCGGCACTCATCGACTACCGCCGCCAGCTGCTCGATGCCAAGCGCATAGTGATCGTGGCATGCGGCACATCGTGGCACGCAGGACTCATCGGCAAGCAGCTCATAGAATCGTTCTGCCGCATACCCTGCGAAGTAGAGTACGCCTCGGAGTTCCGCTATCGCAACCCCGTGGTGACGCAGGATGACGTGGTGATAGCCATCTCGCAGAGCGGCGAGACAGCCGACACCCTCGCAGCCATCCAGCTGGCAAAGCAGAAGGGAGCCTTCATCTACGGCATCTGCAACGCCATCGGCTCATCGATACCACGAGCCACCGATACCGGCACGTACATACATGTAGGACCCGAGATAGGTGTTGCGTCCACAAAGGCCTTCACCGGACAGGTAACGGTGCTCACGATGTTCGCCCTGGCACTGGGCGAGGCAAAGGGCACCATCAGCCGCGAGGAGTATCTGAAGGTGGTGAGCGGACTGAACAGCATACCGCAGACCATCGTTGAGGTGCTGAAAACCAACGATAAGGTACGCGACCTCGCACGCATTTTCACATACGCTCACAACTTCCTCTACCTTGGTCGCGGATACTCCTATCCCGTAGCCCTCGAAGGAGCGCTGAAGCTGAAAGAGATATCGTATATCCATGCCGAAGGATACCCCGCTGCCGAGATGAAGCACGGCCCCATAGCACTCATCGACAGCGACATGCCGGTGGTGGTAATAGCCACACACAATGCGATGTACGAAAAGGTGCTCTCCAACATTCAGGAGATAAAGGCTCGTCAGGGCCGAGTGATTGCCCTCGTATCGAAGGGCGATGACACCATCTCGAAGATAGCCGACGAGGTGATAGAGCTACCTGACGTGATGGAGTGCCTCGAACCGCTGATAGCCACTATCCCCTTACAGCTGCTCGCCTATCACGTAGCCGTTTGCAAAGGAAAGAATGTGGACCAGCCAAGAAACCTGGCTAAATCGGTTACCGTGGAGTAATCCTGCATGCAACTTCGATAAATATGCATCCGAGAGACAAATTTGCAGTAAATAGTAAAAAAAATGCCGAAAAATTTGGCAGAAAGAAAGAAATTGCATACTTTTGCCGACGAAAAGACAAATAAAAACGGATTAAATATGATCAGAAACTCATTCTATTGGTGGTGGCGCTGCTCAAGATTCAAAAAATCGTGAGAAGATAGCCGCGTACCCATAGATTGAAAAGGGAGAGATACTGAGAGGCCTGTCGTTCTTGCGACGGGCCTCTCAAGTTTTTTCAGCCATTTACACAAAAACAATAATATATATATGAGTAATTATCAAGTAGACAAGAAAGGTTTTTACGGAGAGTTCGGCGGTGCTTACGTGCCCGAGATACTCTACAAGTGCGTGCATGACCTGCAAGATGCCTATCTGCCCATCATCGAGAGCGAGGAATTCAAGCAAGAGTATCATGCACTGTTGAAGGACTACGTAGGCAGGCCCAGCCCTCTCTACTATGCCAGTAGGATGAGCGAGCACTACGGCTGCCAGCTCTATCTGAAGCGCGAGGACCTGAACCACACTGGTGCCCACAAGATCAACAACACCATCGGACAGATACTGCTGGCAAAGAAGATGGGCAAGACACGCATCATCGCCGAGACAGGAGCCGGACAGCACGGAGTGGCAACGGCAACGGTATGTGCGCTGATGAACATGAAGTGCGAGGTGTTCATGGGAGCAACAGACGTGGAGCGCCAGCACACAAATGTGGAACGGATGAAGATGCTGGGAGCCGAGGTGCATCCCGTGCGCACAGGCAACATGACCCTCAGCGATGCCTGCTCGGAGGCTATACGCGACTGGTGCTGCCATCCGTCGGACACTTTCTATATCGTGGGCTCCACAATGGGGCCTCACCCCTACCCCGACCTCGTGGCACGCATGCAGAGCGTCATCTCAGAGGAGATAAAATGGCAGCTGCAGGAGAAGACGGGGCGCGACCATCCTGACTATCTCATCGCATGCATAGGAGGAGGAAGTAATGCCGCAGGGACCATCTACCACTATATGGACGACGAGCGCGTGAGAATAGTGCTCGCTGAGGCTGGCGGACACGGATGGGACACTGACTACACGGCAGCCACCATCCATCGGGGCACTACAGGCATACTGCACGGAGCGAAGATGCTTGTGATGCAGAATGAAGACGGACAGATACAGGAGGCTTTCACCATATCCGCAGGGCTCGACTATCCAGGAGTGGGGCCGATGCATTGCAACATGGCAATGCAAGGACGCACCAAGGTGCTGAGCATCAATGACGACGAGGCCATCTACGGCGGATATGAGCTGACACGCTTGGAGGGTATCATCCCTGCCATAGAGAGTGCCCACGCCATCGCTGCCCTGAAGAAGCTCCAGTTCAAACCATCCGACGTGGTGGTGCTCACAGTAAGTGGACGTGGAGACAAGGATGTGGAGACGTATCTCAAGAACAAGGCAATGGCAGGAGAATACGGAAAGTTTTAAGGAAATGGAAATCAAAAATATGGAATTATGACTACTTATAGATATCAGACAAGGAGTAAGAGTATATTGGCGGATACGTATACTCCCGTGGGAGTGTATATGAGACTGAGGGATCTGTATCCGAAGAGTGCGCTGATGGAGAGCTCTGACTATCACGATGCAAACAACTCACGCTCGTTTATCGGCATCAATCCTATAGCAAGCGTGGCTATCGGACACGGAATGGCTACTGTCAATTTCCCTGACGGCAAGACTTATCGGCATGAGGTGAATAAGGAATATCGCTCTGACAATGCCATACACGAACTGACAGACCGCATAGAGGTAACTGGCGACGATGCTGACCTGTGCGGACTATTCGGATATACCAGCTTTAATGCGGTGAGGTACTTCGAGGACATCGCTGTCAAAGACGAGACACTGGAGAAGAATGATGCTCCTGATGTGATGTATATTCTGTTTAAGGTGGTGATCGTGTTTGATCATCATAAGGATGTGGTGAAGGTTGTGAGCTTGGGAGAGATTCTCGAGGAAGGAGGAAGGTCTTTCGAGAAAGGAGGAAGGAGGAAGGAGGAAGGAGAATACTCTGCTATCGAGAAAAACGCTGAGGGCGAGAAAAACGCTGAGAACGAGAGAAAAGGAGAAAATGAGAGATGCAGGGATATCGAGGAGGTCATCAAGGCGATGAATAAGGCAAATGTACAGGCTTATGACTTCCATCCTGTGGGGGATGTGAGGAGCACACTGACGGATGATGAACATAGGGAGAATATCAGAAAGGGAATACAGCATTGCCTCAGAGGAGATGTGTTCCAAATTGTGCTGTCAAGAAGGTTTGTACAGAAGTATGAGGGCGATGACTTCAAACTGTATCGGACACTGAGAAGCATCAATCCTTCACCATATCTGTTCTACTTCGATTTCGGGGGATTCCGTATCTTCGGTTCGAGTCCTGAAACGCATTGTAGGGTGATTAGAAGCGAGAGAAAAGGGGTGACGGGCGAGAGATGCGTCTATAGGGCGTATATCGACCCGATTGCCGGCACTACAAAGAGGACTGGCAATGCCGAGGCTGACAGACAGGGTGCAGAATATCTGCGGAACGACCCGAAGGAGAATGCCGAACATGTGATGCTTGTGGATCTGGCACGAAACGACCTGAGCAGGAATTGCCATGATGTGAAGGTGGACTTCTATAAAGACCTGCAGTACTATTCGCACGTTATACATCTGGTATCACGGGTGAGTGGCGAACTTGACGAGGGGGCTGACCCCATCAAGGCATTCATCGACACCTTCCCTGCCGGCACGCTCTCGGGAGCTCCTAAGGTACGTGCCATGCAGCTCATCTCTCAGTATGAGCCGCACAACCGTGGTGCATACGGAGGATGCATCGGAATCATCGGGCTCGACGGTTCGCTGAACCAAGCCATCACCATACGAACATTCGTCTCACGCAACGGAGAACTGTGGTTCCAGGCTGGAGGCGGCATTGTGGCTAAGAGCGACGTTGAGTATGAACTGCAGGAAGTGAACAACAAGCTCGGAGCGCTGAGAAAGGCGATAGAGACTGCTGAGAAGATTTAAGGACAACGGACTAATAAATTATCGAATCATGAAAATAGTAATCATAGATAATTACGACTCGTTTACCTATAACCTGAGTCATTTAGTGAAGGAATTGGGTGCCGAGGTGACTGTATTGCGTAATGACCAGTTTGAACTCTCTGACCTCGAGCCTTACAGCAAGATCATCCTCTCGCCCGGTCCCGGCATCCCCTCAGAGGCAGGACTGCTGCTCGACGTGATACGCACCTATGCCGGAAAGAAGCCCATCTTAGGCGTGTGCCTCGGCCATCAGGCCATCGGAGAAGTGTTTGGTGGCAGGCTCGAGAATCTGAGCAATGTCTTTCACGGTGTTGCAACCCCATGCCACATCATCGCCGACGACCCCATCTTCAGCGGTATCGGGCGCGACATCACCATCGGGCGCTACCACTCCTGGGTGGTTTCTCGCGACAGGCTGCCGGAGTGTCTCGAAGTGACTGCAGTGAGTGACGAGGGACAGATTATGGCTCTCCGTCATCGAGAGCTGAACGTAAGGGGCATACAGTTCCATCCGGAGAGCGTGCTTACTCCTGACGGAAAGAAAATGATACAAAACTTTTTATTCTTATAAACTACACAATTATGGAACAGACAATGAAAGGCTATCTCTTCCGCCTGCTGAATCACGAAGAGCTCTCTCGCGAGGAGATGAAATCAATACTGATAGGTATCACACAGAGCGAATATCCCAACGAGCAGATTACAGCCCTGTTGACTTGTCTGCAGATGAGAGGAGTAACCGTCGACGAACTGCTCGGGTTCCGTGACGGCATACTCGAGACTGGCGTACCGGCCATCCTGCAGGCTGACAGATATATAGACGTTGTAGGTACAGGAGGTGACCGAAAGAACACATTTAACATCTCCACCACCTCATGCTTCGTCATCGCTGGTGCTGGTTACAAGGTGGCGAAACATGGCAACTATGCTGCCACAAGCGTATCAGGAGCATCGAACGTAATACAGCATCACGGCATCAAGTTTACTGACGACATCGATAAGCTCAACCGCTCTCTCAATGAAGCCGGCATAGTATATCTACATGCCCAGCTCTTCGCAAGGGCAATGAAGTTTGTAGGTCCCATCCGCAAAGCCCTGCAGTTTCCTACCATCTTCAATCTTCTCGGGCCCATCGTCAATCCCTCGCAGCCAAAGTGCCAGCTGCTCGGTGTGGCAAATCTTGACCAGATGCGCCTATACAACAGTGTATATCAGAAAATCGGCATCGACTATGGCATCGTAAACTCTATCGACGGTTACGATGAAATCTCGCTGACTGGCGACTTCAAGGTTACCACAAAGGACTATGAGCGCATCTTCTCGCCGAGAGACCTCGGTTTCGAGATAGCCAAGCCTGAAGAGCTGGTGGGAGGTGCCACAGAGGAGGAAGCGGCCCAGATATTCGACTCTGTACTTGAGAATCGTGCCCTGCCCGCCCAGAAGAATATCGTACTGGCGAATGCCGCCTTCGGCATTCAGGTGCTTGAAAGGGGACAGAAAAGCATCGAGGAATGCATCGAGATAGCCCGTGAGAGCATAGACAGCGGAAATGCACTGAGGACATTCAAGAAATTCGTTGAACTAAACTCATAGCTTATGGACATCCTGCAAGAAATCATTGCCCACAAGCGCGAGGAGTTGCCAGAGATAAGGGCAAGACTGAAAGAGAAGGTATCACCATCCGTCGGCGGCAGCGAGAGAATATCATTATCAGCTGATGGTCCATCGTTGCGCGAGGCTCTGCTCAAGAGCCCTACTGGCATCATTGCAGAGTTTAAGCGCCGCTCACCATCGAAGGGCTGGATAAAGGAAGACGGACGCGCAGACATCATTCCGTTGAGCTATCAGCTGAACGGAGCTGCTGCCTTGTCTATCCTCACCGACGAGCATTACTTCGGAGGCTCTGACGACTTCATAAAGCGGGCACGCCAGAGTGGTGTCACACTGCCAATACTCTACAAGAACTTCGTAATCGATGAGGCACAGCTCCATGCTGCAGCTATCTGCGGAGCATCTGCAGTATTGCTGATTGCTGCCTGCCTCAGCAAGCAGGAATGCCAGGAGCTGATCAACAAGGCACATTCCATCGGACTTGAAGTACTGCTCGAGATGCATTCCGAAAAAGAATTGGAATACGCCGAACTGGAACCAGACCTATACGGCATCAACAACCGCAACCTCGGTTCGTTCATAACCGACGTTGAAAACAGCTTCCGCCTTGCTGAGCGTCTCAGTTCCATCTGCGAAAAATCAGCTACCCCTCCTGTATTCGTCAGCGAGAGTGGCATCTCCGACCCCGCTACAGTCAAGGCCCTGCGTTCAGCTGGCTTCCGCGGCTTCCTTATAGGCGAGACCTTCATGAAGACCTCCGACCCAGGCGAATCACTTAAAGACTTCATCTCTAAGATATGAAACTGAAAGTCAAGGTTTGTGGTATGCGCGATGCCGATAACATACGTGCTGTAGAATCTCTGGGGATCGACATGATAGGCTTCATATTCTGGCCCAAGTCCAGCCGTTACGTCAGCGAGATGCCAGCATACATTCCAAAAGGCATAAGCCGTGTAGGAGTATTCGTCGATGAAGATATCGAAAGAGTACATACCATCTCTAAACAATACTCTCTCACCCACATACAGCTTCACGGCAGCGAGAGCCCTTCCTACATCCGCTCCCTCCGCTCCGTATGTGGTTGCGCCACAGCCACTTCTCCCGCCATCATCAAGGCCTTCAACATCGCCTCTGCCAACGACCTGACACAGACAATACCCTACGAAGGCCTCGCCGACTACTTCCTTTTCGACACCAAAGGCAAGTCAATCGGCGGCAACGGCGAGAAGTTCGACTGGAGCCTGCTCTCATCCTACAATGCCCCCACCCCTTTCCTGCTAAGTGGAGGCATCGGAACTGACGATGCAGACATCATAAGATCATTCCATCATCCGAAATGTATCGGCATCGACATCAATTCCCGATTCGAAATCTCCCCAGGACTTAAGGATGCTGCTGAAATCGGGAAATTCTTAAAGAAAATAAAAAGCTAAACACAATGAATAAGATTAATTCGCTCTTCGCAAACAGTAAGGACAAGAAGCTCCTTTCACTTTATTTCTGTGCTGGCTGCCCTACCCTCGACGGTACAGCCGACGTGATACTAACAATGCAGAGCCGAGGCATCGCCATGATTGAAGTGGGCATACCCTTCAGCGACCCGCTGGCCGACGGACCTGTCATCCAGAGTGCAGCAACCAAGGCTCTCAAGAACGGCATGAGCCTCAGCAAGCTCTTCAGTCAGCTGAAGGCCATCAAGGACCAAGTGGAAATCCCACTCGTGATGATGGGCTACCTCAACCCCATCTTGCACTATGGCATAGAGGCATTCTGCCAGTCGTGCATCGATGCTGGCGTCAGCGGGGCTATCATCCCAGACCTGCCATTCGACGACTATCTGAACATAGTGAAACCTGTAGCCGACAAGTACGACCTGCGTATCATCATGCTCATCACCCCAGAGACCAGCGAGGAACGCATCCGATTCATCGACGACAATACCGACGGTTTCATCTACATGGTCAGCTCTGCCTCCATCACCGGCACTCAGAAAAGCTTTGATGAACAGAAACAGGAGTACTTCCGTCGCATCAATTCGATGAAGCTCCGCAATCCTCGCATGATTGGCTTCGGCATCAGCAACGCCCAGACACTAAAGGCCGCTCAGGACAATGCTGCAGGAGCCATAATCGGCTCAAAGTTCGTCACACTGCTGAACGAAAACGAGGGCAACGCAAACGCCGCCCTCGATCAGTTGTTTGAAGCACTCAGGAGTTAGAGAGGATAATCCTCGAAAGCATATAGTACGGTAGAGAGATAGCGCTCACCGGTATCGGGCAGGAGGACTACAATCTTCTTGCCCTTATTCTCCGGGCGCTTCGCCACCTCGATGGCTGCATAGAGAGCTGCACCGGCAGAGATACCTACAAGCAGGCCCTCCTGCTGGGCAATCTCGCGCCCTGTGCGGATGGCATCATCGTTCTCAACGTCAAACACTTCGTCGATGACATCAGAATTGTAGGTCTTTGGCACGAAGCCTGCACCGATACCCTGAATCTTGTGAGGTCCACTCTGTCCGCCGTTAAGCACAGGCGATGACTTCGGCTCTACGGCTATCACCTTTATATTTGGATTCTGCTCCTTCAGATACTTGCCAGTACCAGAGATCGTACCGCCAGTACCTACACCACCGATGAAGATGTCTACCTCTCCATCTGTGTCGCGCCAGATTTCAGGACCAGTAGTGGCATAGTGCTTGGCGGGGTTAGCAGAATTCTCAAACTGCTGCAAGATGACAGCCCCAGGAATGGAGTCGCGCAACTCCTCGGCAGCGCGGATGGCACCGGGCATGCCATCTTTTCCAGAAGTGAGACGAACCTCAGCTCCGTAAGCCTTTACAAGGTTCCTGCGCTCGATACTCATGGTTTCGGGCATGGTAAGGATAAGATGATAGCCCTTGACGGCTGATACCAGTGCCAGTCCTACGCCTGTATTTCCGCTGGTAGGCTCGATGATGGTTGCTCCAGGCTTAAGTATGCCCTTTGCCTCAGCATCCTCTATCATCGCCAGTGCAATACGATCCTTCACGCTGCCGCCGGGATTAAAAAACTCTACTTTGGCAATTACAGGAGTCTCAAGTCCCTTTGCCTGTGAATACTTGTTGAGCTCAAGAAGTGGGGTGTTGCCGACGAGCTCGGTCAGCTGTTTTGCAATCTTACTCATATCCTTACCTTTTTTGTAATTATTAAATTTTTCTGGGTGCAAAGGTACGGAGTTTTTTCCATACCCACAATACCTCAGACATGTTATTTAACTACCACGAACATGGTATTTTGCTAAAAAATTGTATATGATTGGCGATTAGTTCTAAAATTTGTCGTAACTTTGCAGCCATAAAGAGATTATATGGCACAAGAAATACTCAAGACAATACAGCCGATTTTTCGCAGAACGGAACTTCTGCTTGGCGACGAGGCGATGTGCAACATCGAAGGGAAACGTGTCATCATCTTCGGTGTGGGCGGCGTAGGCTCATGGTGTGCCGAGAGCTTGGTACGTTCAGGTATCAAGCACCTCACAATCGTAGATTCCGACCGTGTATGCATCACAAATATCAACCGCCAGCTGATGGCCACCTCGAAGACCGTCGGTCAGGTGAAAGTAGAGGCACTGAAGGAACGTCTGCTCAGCATCAATCCTCAGGCAGAAATCACCGCCATGCAACAGATATTCACAGCCGAGACAGCCGACAGCTTCGATATCGGCAGCTACGACTACATCATCGACGCCATCGACTCGCTTAAAGACAAGACGCTGCTGATTCTGATGGCGACACAGACGCAGGCGAAATTCTTTTCTTCGATGGGAGCAGCTCTGAAACTCGACCCCACAAGGATCAAGACATCTGAGTTCTGGAAGGTTCAGGGCGATCCGCTGGCACGTGCCCTCCGCAAGCGTTTTAAGCGCGACGGGCAGTATCCCAAACGTAAGTTCCAATGTGTGTATTCGGACGAACTGTTGGAGAACAAAGGCCACAATGCCACCTGCGGCACGGAGCAATGTGTGTGTCCAAAGGCAAAGACTGGGCCTGGCGACCCTACATTGCTGAATCATGAATGGTGCTCTTCGAAAGCTCAGATCAACGGCACCCTGGCTCACATCACCGCCATCTTCGGTTTCATGCTGGCAGGATTAGTAATTCAGGATGCCGTCAAAGCAAATTATTGATTAATCCGAAAGAAATGGGTGGGGCATTCAGTCTTCTTTCACAATTGGATAGAGCTCGATAAACTCGCCCTGATGCGTCTTACCATCATTTAGGGACTCTGCGAATTTACTGCCCACGGTGTCGATGTCGTGAAAACCCGGAAGCGCCATATTGCCGTTGAGGTCTGTCGTCGTAGGACCAGGGTGAACTGAGAAGATTTCCACAGGAGTGTTGCTCTGCTGAAATTCAGTAGCCATCACCCCCATCATGGCATTCTGAGCCGCCTTGCTGGCTACATAGGCCAGCGGATGCCAATATGGGCTGACCTCTGAGGGCACAGTGATGTTGACTATGCGACCGCTATTCTTGGCAATCAGAGGAATCAGCGACTTGGTGAGGGCAAAAGTGCCTATGAAGTTCACATCGAGGGTCTCGCGGATGGTGCTTATCTCAGTATGCTCGCTATCCACACTCATATCTCCTGGGATACCAGCATTGTTTACAAGCAATGATAATGCCGGATATTTATCGGCAATCTCTACTGCGGCCTGCTGAATGCTGGCAGCATCAGACAATTCGATGTTTACCCATCCAAGAACCTTGATGCCATACGACTTCAAATCCTCTACGGCTTTTGATGCCCGCTGCTCATTGCGTGCTCCGACAATTACTTCCCAACCTGTGAGGCCGAGGTGTTTTGCGATGCCAAAACCGATTCCCTTATTGGCACCCGTAACTAATACAATCTTTTTTCCCATTTATTTTTAGTTGGATGTGTACATATTTCACACTTCTTATTCAAATGTAGAATTCCGACGAGTCTACAAGCCCTGCTCGCAAAGCATACTTGACTACCTCATGAGCCGTGTTCACGCCTAGTTTGCGGAAAATATTCTTGCGGTGGGTAGTAATGGTGTGCACACTCGAGAACCGCTCGGCTGCTATCTCCTTAGTAGACTTCCCTTGGGCGATTGCGCGCACTATCTCCGTTTCAGTCTCTGTAAGGATGCTGGGGCGTTCCTCTTCCTGCTGATGATGGATGACAACCTCCAGCGCCCTCTGACTGATAAACCGCTCATGACATGCAGTGGCCCTCAAGGCCTCACGAACATCCCTCAGCAGCCCGTCCTTGAACACGATGCTGAACTGATGGGAAGAATATACCACCCGGCGCAGGAACGAAGGTGTCAGCTCTTCGCTGATAAGTATCCACTGAGACAATGAAAACCTCTCACCGATGATAAGCAGCTGATCCACATCGGCAAAATCGAACAACGTATAGTCGAGCAGCACAATAGCATTCTCGTGCTCCTTCAACAACTCTACAAGCCCAGCTTTATCGCTGGACCTGTAGACATCGTTTGCAGCTTTCTCCTGGATCAGGCACTCCAATGCATAGCGCGTCAGTTCCTGATTGTCAGCAAGAATATACTTCATCATCATCAAATCTTGTCAAACGCCTGGGCTAGGTCGTCGATGATGTCATCGATATGCTCTGTGCCGATACTCAGACGGATGGTAGAAGGTGTAATATGCTGCTCGGCGAGTTCCTCTGGAGACAGTTGTGAGTGGGTGGTGGTGTAAGGATGAATCACCAGGCTCTTCACGTCAGCCACATTTGCCAACAGCGAGAATATCTGAAGGGCATCGATAAACTTCCAGGCCTCTTCCTGTCCGCCTTTGATCTCGAAGGTGAAGATGCTGCCACCGCCATTGGGGAAATATTTCTTGTAAAGCTCGTGGTCGGGATGACTCTCGAGGGCAGGATGGTTCACCTTGGCCACCTTCGGATGGTTGGCGAGGAAGTCGACTACTTTCAAGGCATTCTCCACATGACGCTCCACACGCAGGCTCAGCGTCTCAACGCCCTGCAACAGGATAAAGGCATTGAATGGGGAGATAGTGGCACCTGTATCACGCAGTATGACGGCACGGATGCGGGTGACGAAGGCCGCAGCACCTACAGCGTCGGCAAACACGATACCGTGATATGACGGGTCGGGCTTGGCGAGTGAAGGGAACTTGTCGGCATTTGCCTTCCAGTCGAACTTTCCGCCATCAACGATGACACCACCCAGCGAGCTTCCGTGACCGCCAAGGAACTTAGTAGCCGAATGCACCACGATGTCAGCTCCGTGCTCCAGCGGACGGATAAGATAAGGTGTGCCGAAAGTGTTGTCGATGATTAGGGGGATATTGTGCTTGTGAGCTACTTCCGCAACGGCTTCGATGTTCAGGACATCGGAATTCGGATTACCGAAAGTCTCGGCAAAAACAACCTTCGTATTTGGTTGGATAGCAGCTTCGAGGGCTGCGAGGTCGTTCACGTTGACGATGGTGTTGGTGATGCCCTGTGTGGCAAGCGTATGGGTAATAAGGTTGTACGATCCGCCATAGAGGTTGTCAGCTGCAACAATATGGTCACCTGCCTGTACGATATTCTGCAGAGCGTAAGTGATGGCTGCAGCACCAGAGGCTACTGCCAGACCTGCCACACCACCCTCGAGTGCTGCTACGCGATCCTCAAACACACCTTGAGTGGAGTTTGTCAGACGACCATAGATATTACCTGCATCACGGAGTCCGAAGCGGTCGGCAGCATGCTGTGAATTGTGGAACACATAGCTTGTGGTCTGATAGATGGGCACTGCGCGAGCGTCGGTTGCGGGGTCGGCCTGTTCCTGGCCTACATGAAGTTGTAAAGTCTCAAAACGATAATTCTTCTTTGTACTCATAATCTTATCCTTTCTTTTTAATGTTTATTGTTTGATTTCTGGGTGCAAAGGTACGGACTTTAGAATTATCCACCAAATTTCTTGCAGTATTCAGAAAATATCACTAATTTTGCAACCAGAAAAGAAAATCATTCCAAATCGGGCACTCAGAAAGCCCCCAAACAGAATAAAACTCTGAATTATGGCAGAAATCTTAGACGAAACCGACTTGCAGATACTGAAAACTCTGCAAAAAAACGCCAAATTGACCACCAAAGAGCTGGCAGACGCGGTACATCTCACCCCAACCCCAGTCTTTGAGCGCCAAAAACGGCTGGAAAAGAAGGGATACATAAAGAAGTATATCGCTGTGCTCGACCCAGAGAAGCTCGGCCAGGGGCTACAAGTGTTCTGCAAGGTCAAGCTCAAGCAGATTAATCACGAGATAGCCGACTCGTTCGTGCATCGTATTCAGCGCATACCAGAAGTAACCGAGTGCTACAACACGTCGGGTGCTTACGATTATCTCTTAAAGGTGCGCGCCCGCGACATGAAGCAGTATCAGGAGTTTGTGCTCAACAAGCTTGGAGAGATAGAGAGTCTGGCATCGATAGAGAGTACATTCGTGCTGAGCGAGGTAAAACAGACGTATGGCATTCATGTGGGATAAAGCGGTACTTACTATCGCTATAACATGTCTTGACTGCAATAGTGGACTTACCGCTTACGGTAGTCCTTCGGTCTGACGCCATTGTTGCGCAGGAAGAACTTGCTGAACGATGCAGCATCGGCAAAGTGCAGCCGGTCGGCTATCTGGGTGATGCTAAGCGTGGTGGTACGCAGCAGAAAGGATGCCTCCATCACAAGAAACTGATTCACATAATCCACGACCGTCCGCCCCGTCACCTGACGCACTACCCGCGATAGATACACGGGCGAGATGTTAAGCTGCGAGGCATAGAATCCGATGTCGTGGTGTTCGGCAAAATGTAGAGGCAGCAGTCTCTGGAATCCGATGAATATCTCCTCAACGCGTTGGGGCACGCTGCGCGATGGCATAGCTTTGTCCTGAGCATCCTGCAGGTCGAGCAGGAATACGGCATAGAGCATCTGCAGTATCTTCGACTTGTAGATGTGGTCAGAGTTTAGGTAGTTGCGTATCTCCAACATCTTTTCGGTCAGCTTCACAGCATCATCGTGGCGCAAGGTCTGTTTGGGCTGGTGTAGCTGAACTACCGGAGCATAGGCGATATGCACCAAGTCGTGCACTGTGGGCGAGTCGATAGTGACGTGCTCGTCGGCCAACAGGCAGATACCGTGATAATCGTCGGAGGCTTCAACGATGGTTATCGGCAATCCTGGCGAATACATATAGATATCATCGGGATGGAGAGTGATGTTCTGTCCGTTGTATACGATCTTAAGCCAACCCTCGAGCACAATGGTGAAGGTGTAGGCAGCCATATATCCGTGGGTCTCATTGGTACGGAAGGTGATGGCGGCATCGGTCTCAGTGCAGTAGATCTTGCCGTTCCACCGGACCACAGGTTCTGTCCCGTGCATCTTTATCCAACCTTCCCTTAAAGAGTACATCGAGTGCAAAGATACAACTTTTTTTTGAATGTTGTATCGTTTCAGACTATTTTTGTATCATTTCATCCTTGGAGATACCAAATAATTGTAGTAATTTTGCATAATGAATTTAAATATTACATTATATTATATGAAAGAGCAAGTATTACAAGCTATGCGCGAGGCTGGGAAGCCCGTCTCTGCAGGCGAAATAACCAAGGCATTGGGTGCCGACCGTAAGGAAGTAGACAAGGCATTCGCCGAGTTGAAGAAGGAAGGTGCCATCATATCACCCGTCCGCTGCAAGTGGGCTCCGGCTGAGTAATAATGCAATTAGAAATCTTATGGAAATAAAAGCAGTAAAATTCAGACGTGACGGGTTCTATACCCAGCCGTTCGTCATGGGTGGCGAAGAGGGAAAAGAGAAGTTCGACCAAAATATCCGATATCGAGGCAGCCTTCAGAACTGGCTGATTGATACCGGCTCAGAAGTGATCCTGGTAGATACGGGCATCCCCGCAGGCACACCAGAAGAAGTGCCCGACGAGAATTCATTCGGCTTTACGGGCAAGGATATCTGCACCTACATGGAAGCTTTCGAAGGCTTAGGATATAAGCCCGAACAGGTGACAAAGATACTGCTCACTCACCGCCATTCAGACCACTCTGGCGAGCTGAAGAGCTTCCCCAATGCGAAGGTATATGTGAATCAGGAAGAGATGGATGCTGCCGAGCTACAGGGACTTACGAATCTCGTGCCCGTAGCATATACCGACGGACCATACTACAACTTCCCCGACAGCCAGAAGATACAGGACGGCATATACCTCATTAAAGCCAAGGGTCACACCAAGGGCAACAGTATCATCATCGTAGAAAACGACGGACTGTTCTACATGCTTCACGGCGATATCACCTATGTCGATGAGGCTCTGTACGAGGACAAGCTGTCGGTAGTATATGACGACCTGCCAGCCGCCCGCAAGACTCAGGACCGTATCCGTGAGTTCATACGCAATCACCCGACGGTATATTGCGGCACCCATACCCCGCAGGGCTACGAGAACTTAGAGGCCAAGCGAATAATGGACCTCGACAATCCCGTGCCGACAGTATTAGCCGAGGTGGACTTCTCCCAGCAGGAAGCCTCAGGCAAGTATGTATGCTCTGTCTGCGGCTATGTGTACGACCCTGCCGAGCACGACGGAGTAGCTTTCGAAGATCTGCCCGACGACTGGAAGTGCCCACGCTGCAAGCGTCCTAAGGATAAGTTCAACAAAGCATAGAGTAGTAAATGGCATTAGCAATCGGATTGCTCATACCCCTTCTGGGAACAATGCTCGGAGCGGCATTCGTCTTTCTGATGAAGGACGAGATGTCGCCCCGACTGCAGAAATCGCTGCTCGGCTTTGCATCGGGCGTGATGGTAGCGGCATCGGTATGGTCGCTGCTCATTCCGGCAATGGAAATGGAGGCCGATGCTGGGAAATGGTCAGTATTACCCGCTTCAGTAGGATTCCTCTTAGGTATCGGCTTCCTGCTCCTGCTCGACGAGCTTACGCCCCATCTGCATATCGGCACCGACACCCCAGAGGGTCCGCGCTCGCATCTGTCACGCACAGCGATGCTGGCACTGGCCGTCACCATCCACAACCTGCCAGAAGGCATGGCCGTAGGAGTGGTGTTCGCTGGAGCCGACGACGGTGTTGCAGGGCTCTCATTAGCCAGCGCACTGGCTGTATCCATAGGTATCGCCATCCAGAATGTGCCTGAGGGAGCCATTATCTCCATGCCTATGAGGGCAGCAGGCAACTCAAAGTGGCGCTCATTCGTCATCGGCAGCCTCAGCGGAGCAGTAGAGCTCATCGGCGGACTGGCAGTAGTGCTGCTGGCCTCGATGATGACACCTGCCCTACCCTACCTGCTCGCCTTTGCTGCAGGAGCAATGTTCTACGTAGTGGTGGAGGAGCTAATACCAGAAGCCTCCGAGGGCGAACACTCTAATCTCAGCACCATAGGCTTTGCCATCGGATTCGTGCTGATGATGGTGCTCGACGTGGTGATGGGATAGAATAATAAACAAAGACTACGCCTTCCTTTTCCTACCCTTCGACACCATTGCCGGATGTAGCTTCAGGTGCTGCAGCCGATATTCCCTTGGCGTAATGCCGAGAAAACGGAAGAATGCTGAATAGAAAGACTGACGGTTAGCAAAGCCTACCATCGCACCGACATCCTCGATATTCATATCCTGATACCGTTTGTCAACAAGGATAGACATGGCATCGTCTATACGGTATTTGTTGACAAACGAGGTGAAATTACAATGGAACCGAGTATTCACAACAGCAGAGATATAGCGTGAATTAGTACCAATATCAGCAGCAAGCCTCCTTGCTGTATAATCTTTGTCACGATACTTCTTATCCATGACGATGATCTTCAAGATTTTCTCCTGCAATTCATCCATCACCTGAGGCCCCACAAGATTACGGTACTTTGCCTCTTTTTCCTTTTTTTCAACGATATTATATTTTGTCATAATAAGTTATATATATCCAAAAATCTCCTACAAAAGTAATCAAAAATTCTGAAACATAAAACTATTTAGGTTAAAAAAAATAAAAAGGGACATAATTAATGAGATTTACGACTCTTATTGGAAGCATTTTGCTCCATTCTCCTACTTTAAAACAAAGAAACGGCCTCATGTTAATCTGCGTTAAAGTCAGGCTGATTTGAACAAAAATAAAAACAAATGAGTAACTTTGCAGAATTAACAGCAATATGGATATGAGAAAATATAATGCATCAATGCCCTACGGAGTAGACTTCAAAACAAAGTCTAAGTTGTCAAATACCAAAATATTTATTAATAAGTTCAGGTCAGGTATCAAAATTATCCTGTCAGTCCAGTTAGCCCTGCTCTTCATCTGCTCATGCGGGACGACCGACTTTTCAAACCGGTCAAACGGGATAGATCATGACGGGATACCAGCAGAAGGCAAGGTAGCCGAGATAATAGGACGAGGCACATTGATGGTAGGTACAACAGGCGACTATCGTCCTCTGTCTTTCTGCGAGGATGACGGTACATACTGGGGCTTCGGAATAGAGGTCGCCAAAGAGATAGCCCGCTATATGGGAGTGAAGACTGAGTTTGTCAGGACATCATGGCCCACGCTGACAGCCGATGTCCTGGCAGAGCCTCAGACTTTCGACTTTGCCATTGGAGGAATCACGATTACAGACACGCGCCGTGAGACAATGCTGATGAGCGAAGGCTATCTGGCCAACGGCAAGACCATCCTTTGCCGCAAGACGGATGCAGGGCGATTCCAATCCTTAGATGACATAGACAAACCAGAAGTGCGCGTGATGGTGAATCCTGGAGGACTGAACGAGAAATTCGCCAATGAGAAACTTACCCACGCAACAAAGATCATTCACCCCAAAAACGAGGAGATACCCTCGCTCATCGCAGAAGGACAGGCCGACATAATGATAACCGAGATAACGGAGGCACCATATTATGTACAGACAGACGAACGGCTTGCAGCCCCATTGCTGAGCGAGCCGTTCACTCATGGAGAGATAGGCGTACTGATGAAGAAAGGACAGGAGGACTTACTTCAGATAGTAAACAATACCATCCAGCGGATGAAGTCTGACGGCAAACTCCGCAGGCTGCATGAGAAGTATGGATTAATATACGCTTATTGAATAAGATAAAGAAGCGCACTTAAGAAATATCGCTTACGACATTTCGTTAATCTATCTTAAATATTTGATTAAATCGCTTGCGATATAAACTAATATTCCTAACTTTGCAGTCGATAACGATATAAACGAAAATATAAATAATAAGGTTATGCAAAAGATTTATGATTTCAAGGCTTTTTCAAGCAAAGGTAAGGAGATAGACTTCTCTCAGTTTCAAGGTAAGGTATTGCTGATTGTCAACACAGCCAGCAAGTGTGGATTCACCCCTCAGTTTGCAGGACTGGAGGAACTTAACCAGAAGTATAAGGACAAAGGGCTCGTGATCATCGGCTTCCCCTGCAATCAGTTCAAGGAGCAGGATCCTGAGGGTGATGCAAAGATTGAGGAGTTCTGCCAGCTAAACTATGGTGTGACATTCCAGATCATGAGAAAGGGCGATGTCAACGGTAAGGATGCCCAACCCATCTTCGAGTACCTCAAGGCTCAGGCTCCCACTGAAGAATACAAGGGACTGAAGGCAAAGGCCACCCACGCCCTGCTGAAGTCTCTGAGCAAGAGCGTGGAGAAGGACAGCGACATCATGTGGAACTTCACTAAGTTCCTCATCTCGAAGGACGGCGAGACCATCCGCCGCTATGCTCCTACCACAGAGCCGAAAGACTTTGAGAAGGACATTGAAGAGATGCTCGGATAACACAGGATCAAACGCCGGCAACGACTTCTATCTCCACTAATGCACCCTTCGGCAACGCCTTTACGGCGACAGCAGAGCGTGCGGGATATGGCTCGGCAAAGAACTCAGCATAGACTTCATTCATGTCGGCAAAGTCGCCCATATCGGCCAAGAACACCGTTGTCTTCACCACATTACTCATTGTCAGGCCTGCTTCTTCAAGTATGGCCTTCACATTGAGCAATGATTGGCGTGTCTGCTCCTTGATACCTCCCTCTGCAAACACGCCTGTGGCAGGATCAATGGGAATCTGACCTGATGTGTAAACGAGATTTCCTACTTGTACTGCCTGACTATAAGGGCCGATGGCAGCGGGGGCCTGTGGGGTGCTGATTATCTTTTTCATACTCAGAAGAATCTTTTTACAATCATTAATATCGGTACAAAGATACAAATTATTTTCGAGACGGGTAAAGTTGGTGCAAAAAATATAAGCTTTTTTAAATAAGACAGCCGACTGTAGTCTGACAGTCTTCAAGACAAAACTATCGGCAATCACAAATATCGCCCGCGATATTCTGTTAATCTATCTTAAAGTAGCAGATTAATCGCTTGCGATACAAAATATTATCCTTACCTTTGCATCGCAAACGATAGAAATAGCAAAAAAAGAAATTATGCACGCAGAATTACAACTTGACAATCAGATTTGCTTCCGACTCTATACAGCAGCACGACTCATCACACAGGCCTATACGCCGATGCTGACAGAACTGGGCATCACATATCCGCAGTACCTGGTGCTGATGGTGCTTTGGCAGAAAGACTGCCAGCCAGTGAACGACATAGCCCACAGGCTGATGCTGGAAACCAACACTGTGACTCCCCTACTCCAGCGCATGGAGAAGCTGGACATAGTAACACGTAGAAAAGGTGAGCAGGACAAACGCCAGCAGATTGTCAGCCTCACAGAAAAAGGCCGCTCAATGGAGGAAAAAGCCTACAAGCTCATCCCTTCAGGCATGGGTGAAACGCTGAAAGCCTGTCCGCTCCAAATTGATGATTATGCACATCTGGCCAGCGAATTAGACTCGATTATCAATACATTAAAGAAATAGTTCACCAGCTTTCGTTGATATAGTTCTTCGTTGACATATCATAATACAGGGCTTCGAGTTCCTGTAGTGTCAACTTCTCCACAGAATGCTCGATTACCCTTATAAGCTCCTCACGACGGAATTCGTCAGACTGTCCTAAACGTCCTGTGTATGCCATAATGCTATAGTCTTGACATGAGTATGGTTCAAATTCTGGTACAAAAATAAGAAAAATACGTGAATTATGATTATTTTTGCAGTCAGATTTAAAAGTTTTTATTACTCGACTATTGACAGAGCACACAGAGGGGGCTGGCCCTCTGTGTTCTTTTTTCAGATAGTTATCGGGCCGTAGCCCATGCAGCTCGTGGTGCTCAGTGCCGTGATGACAGAGGCGATGATGCTGCCTATGATCTGGAGGATCGTCTTCCAAGTCTCTTTGTTCTTCATAACGGTTCTAATGTTTAGTTGTTGAGTCGTTTAGTTTCTGTGTTGGATGGATAGTGCCGTGACGTGGGGCGAGGAGAGGCAGGAGGCTGTGCTCCTGCTCTATGGCTCCCCCACCGTCAGGATTCAGAGGTTCGAGGCTGATCAATCGCCGTCGCCGTCAGAGCTGGTATTATCGCCTCCAGTCGAGGTATTGCCGCCTCCAGTCGAGGTATTGCCGCCTCCAGTCGTAGTGCTGTCGCCTCCAGTCGAGGTGTTAGAGTCAGGGTCCTCCACGGTGCCGTCGTCGGTGCTGGTCACGCGGCGCACCTCCTCGCCGTTGCGGTCGATGCAGGTGATCTGGATGGCGGTGTTCTTCAGCTCGTCCTTCAGGTCGACGGCAGGTGTGAAGATGATGCGGCGGCTCTTGATGAGCGAGGTCTTCACGTCGTTGACGCTCTCCACGCTGGCGGCTCGCAGTCCGAAGCGCATCGTGCCCAGTCCGGGCAGTGCCACGCTGTGACCCTCCGTTGCCCACGCCTTGATCACCTCTCCGGCTGCATCCCAGCAGGCCTGCATCACGCCTCGGCTCACACCGCAGCAAATACGAAAATGCAAATGACGCGCTGCCGCGCTGCTGCGGCGATGCGCCATGCTGCACAGCGTGAGTTATGCCAGCACCTCTTCTGCTACCATGCTAGGACTGGCCACCTGCTCGTCGTAGATGAGGCTGATGCCAAGCGCATCCTCCAGTTTCGACAGCGTGTCGAGCGACATGTTCTCCCTGCCCTTCAGTATCTTCGACACATATTGCTGTGTGCAGTCCATACGCTCTGCGAGGGCCTTCTGTGTAAGTCCCTCCTGTTTCATCTGCAGCAGCACTTTGACGGCAATCTTCTGTGAGTGCCGCAGCCACGACCAGTTGTCGCGCCTCCATTCTGCCTCCTCGCGCCACTTCGATGGCGTGCCGCTCTGGTGAGTTTCGAGGAATTCAAGTGTTTCCTTCTTCATAAATACCTCCTTTTCTTTATTGTAATTCTGACAGGAAATCCACAAATCCGTCAGCGTCTATGGCTTGGTTGCTGATTAGAAAGTTGCGAACTTGCTCCATCTTTCCCAACTCTGCCAGCGTATGTTCACGTTCCTGCATGGTGCGCGTCAGTTTGATGGCACCACCAGTTATAATGTAACACCCTGGCTCCAGTTTGATGGCATAGATGCGCAGCCATGAAACGTGTCTCGGACGGTCTTTCAGCCTGGCTTTCTCCTTTCCAAGCAGCATTTCGCTTATACGACAATTCACCAGCCACTCAGGGTCGCTCCACTGTTCGAAGAGCGTCTGCAAGGCATTGTCCGCAGTTCCTTCATATCGCACTGCCCAGAGTATTATTATCGAGTATCTTGTCGAATGTCATCATCATATTCGTAATATCTGCTGCAAAAATATAGAAAAAACACGAGAAAAACAACTGCCAGTTGTAAAATAAGGCTATTTTTAGAGTTTTTTAATCAAAACAGGAACTGTTTGTTGCAAGTCTCTTATAGAAATCAACCACCTCGCGCATCGAGGCGATATACCGTTTGAGTTGCCTGCCGTCGAGGGGGGTGCGCTTGCCGTCCATCCAGCTGAGTTCCTGAAATTCCAGGCAGAACGTGTCGTAGTCAATCCTGCCTTGCTGGTACCACAGCAACGCATCGGCATAGACGGAGTAGTACAAGTTGCAGAAAGGCTTGAAGAATATGAAGTGTTCTTCGTCCTCATACACCCTCTTGCAGAACTCCTCCACCACGCTTGGCACAAAGTGCTCGTCGGCATATTCCTCTACGAGCCACTTGAACTCCCTATATGTGGCGATAGATTCATCTGTGCTCTCCTCCTGCGTGTGCATGAAATCCGCTGGCGACGAATGGAAGACGGTCATCTGATTTATCATCGCCGCCTGACGCTCTGCCTGCTGATACGTTGTCTGCTCCTCGCTCATGACCAACTGCCTGTGAAGCATCGCCAGATGATACTTTCCATACGTCAACGTCAGCTTGGCAGCCAACATCACATCAATGGCACGACGTTGGTAACGCTCTGACAATTCCTGTTGTGACTTAAAGTGACTGAGCGTTGTTTCAGAGAAGTAGTTATTTATTAAAAATTGTGTAATTTCCGCCCTACGCGTATTCATTGTCGCAGAAATTTAGTAAATTTGCCCTCTGTATAGGGCATCCCCTTATAAAAACACTAACCCCGAAGTATGCATAAGCAGGGACAACGGGGTGTTACGCTGCAAAGTTAAGCATAATAGTTGGAACAAACAAGCATTTGAACTATATATTTAGAAACTTTAATGAAGAGAAAGAATCCCATACATGCCTATAAACGACTGCTGGCCCACGATCAAGACTGGGATTATGCCTACCTGATAGCCCTGGAGAAGAAGAAACTCCAGCGTATGCACGACTGTATCAAGCGCGAGGGCAATCTTGAAAACAACGCCATCGTGGTACGCGATATTGCCATCTGCATCCGGCTCATTGACATTTTCATGGAGGACGATGCCGTCTATAACACCTGGCTCCACCAGTCATTCTCAGGAGAATTGAAATTCCGCAAACTGGAGAACAACCTTTACGAACTTGACGATACGGACAGGAAGCCCATTGTCGACTATCCTGTATATGTCAATGTAAGGAATGAGCGCCGTTTCTTCCGTGCCACCCCTATCATGGATGCGAAAGCAGTAGGCAACAGAGACAAGGCCATCCTTTCAACCGTAAGCCTGCGCCAACAGAAAGCCCTCCACCTCTATCACCTCATCAGAGAATATA
>DGTJ01000034.1 GCA_002393725.1 Prevotella sp. UBA4339
AAGAAGTCGGGTCTGCTCGACTGGCTGCTCGACAGCGTCGAAGTGGTGGCTATAATGTTAGTCGCGGGTGGCGTGTTTATGCTCTACTGTGACAAGCTCTTTAACAAGGGCAGCGATAAGAACAAGGTGAATGAGCACCGTGCGTTTATGATCGGCCTGTTCCAGTGCATCTCAGTCATACCCGGCGTGTCGCGTTCGATGGCAACCATCGTAGGCGGTATGGCGCAGGGGCTTACCCGCAAGAATGCCGCAGAGTTCTCGTTCTTCCTGGCTGTGCCCACGATGGCAGGAGCAACACTCCTCGACCTGCTCGACCTGCTGAAGGAAGATACGTCGTGGGCCACTGCTCATAACATCACGATGCTGATCTTCGGCAGTGTAGTGGCTTTCATCGTTGCGCTGCTCGCCATGAAGTGGTTTGTAGGCTTTCTCGCTAAATACGGGTTCAAGGCCTTTGGTTACTACCGCATCGTAGTAGGCATCATCATCATCGTGCTGCTGCTGACTGGGCATTCACTCGTAATGGTTGACTGATGAACTTTCACGAGGGAGCCTACATATATATCAACAAGCCCTATCGCATGTCAAGCTTTGGGGCTCTTGCCCATATCCGCTATCTTGTATCTAAGAAGCTGCACGTAAAGCGGGTGAAGATGGGTCATGCCGGAACGCTCGACCCTCTGGCCACAGGAGTGCTGATACTCTGCACGGGGAGGGCCACCAAGCAGATAGAGCGCCTGCAGCAGCACACCAAGGAGTACACTGCGACATTGCAGTTGGGGGCTACCACACCGAGCTACGACATGGAGCACGAGGTGGATGAGAGATATCCCACCGAACATGTCACAAGAGAACTGATAGAGAAGACCATCCCTCAGTTTGTCGGTGATATCCAGCAGGTACCGCCATTGTTCTCTGCAGTGATGGTAGACGGGGATAGGGCATACAAGATGGCAAGAAAAGGTCAGGAGGTGGAGCTGGCGGCCAAGACGGTGCATATCGACGAGCTCGAACTGACAGCCTTTGATGCAGAGAAGATGCAGATGAGCATACGGGTGGTGTGTGGCAAGGGTACGTATATCCGTTCGCTCGCACGCGACATCGGTGAGGCCCTTCACAGCGGGGCTTATCTCACGTCGCTCTGCAGAACCAGGGTGGGGGATGTGAGGATAGAAGACTGTCTTACCTTCGACAATTTCCCCGAATGGCTCGACGCCCAAGACATTGAAGATGAAATAAAGAATAAATAATAGTATATATTTCGATGAAGTTATCACAGTTTAAGTTTAAATTACCAGAGGATCAGGTAGCCCTCGAACCTTCCTATCATCGTGACGAGTGCCGTTTGATGGTTATTCATCGCAAGAGCGGCAAGATCGAGATGACCAAGAAGGACGAGAATGGTGAGGAGATGAAAGATGAAGACGGTAATCCCGTATATCTTGATTTCCGTAATATCCTCGATTATTTCGATGAGAACGACGTGTTCGTGTTTAACGATACTCAGGTGTTTCCCGCGCGTCTCTACGGCACAAAGGAAAAGACTGATGCCAAGATAGAGGTGTTCCTGCTGCGTGAGCTCAATGCCGAGCTCCGCTTGTGGGACGTGCTTGTAGAGCCGGCACGAAAGATCCGTATAGGTAATAAGCTCTTCTTTGAGGATGACGGCCCGATGGTGGCAGAGGTCATCGACAACACAACGAGCCGTGGGCGGACACTCAGGTTCCTCTACGACTGCCCTCATGACGAATTTAAGCGTGAGCTCTTCGCTCTCGGCGAGGCTCCGTTACCCAGATATATCGTTGACAAGCGCCCTGCTACAGAAGAGGACATGGAGCGCTTCCAGACTATCTATGCCAAAAATGAGGGGGCTGTTACTGCTCCTGCTTCCGGACTCCATTTCAGTCGCGAGTTGATGAAGCGTATGGAGATCAGGGGTATCAATTTCGCCTTTATTACCGTTCATTGCGGACTCGGCAATTTTGAGGCTATAGAGGTCGAGGATCTTACCAAGCATAAGATGGGCTCTGAGCAGGTGATCATCGGGCATGAGGCATGTGAGATTGTCAACAATGCCAAAAATGAAGGCCGTCGCGTCTGTGTCGTTGGTGTCAGCACGGCTCGCGCTACAGAGTCGTCGGTGGGCACTGACGGTATGCTCAAGGAGTTTGACGGGTGGACAAATAAGTTCATCTTCCCGCCGTATGACTTTGGTATGGCCAATGCCATGATTGGTAACTTCTATCATCCTGAGTCGACGATGATGATGACAGAGTGCTCTTTCGGTGGATACGAACTCGTATATGATGCATATAAGAAGGCAGTGAAGAACGGATATAAGTTCGGATGCTACGGCGATGCAATGCTGATTCTCGACGATTAGACATTTATACAGATAGGTGATCTGATGGGAATGCATAAGGTTTATCTGGGGCTGGGGAGCAATCTCGGCGAGAGAGAAGAGACTATCAGGAAGGCTATAGCAATGATAGAAGAAAAGGTGGGACTGGTGATTCGCCAGTCCTCTCTTATTGAGACAGAGCCTTGGGGCTTCGAGTCGGGGAATAAATTCCTGAATGGGGTCGTCCTTTGTGAGACAGATCTTTCAACGAGGCAGGTTCTTCGGACTACTCAGGCAATTGAGCGTGCGTTGGGAAGAACCAGCAAAACTGCTACAGCACTGCACTCTCAACCTATAGCTAAGAAGTATTCTGACCGGCCCATAGATATCGATATTCTACTGTATGATGACCTGAATATCAATGAGCCCGACCTGAAGATTCCGCATCCCCTGATGTATGAACGCGATTTCGTGATGATACCCCTGAAAGAGATACAATAAAAAAAGCCTCGCACTTCTGCGAGGCTTGATTTTTCTCTTTTTGCTTTTATTTGCGGAGGCCAAGAGCCTTTACAATAGCACGATAGCGATTGATATCGTTAACGTAGAGATACTTCAGCAGCTTACGGCGCTTACCTACCATCATGGTCAGTGAGCGGGCGGTGTTGTGATCCTTGCGATTCTTCTTCAGGTGCTCTGTCAGGTGAGAGATGCGATAGCTGAACAGTGCAATCTGTGCTTCTGCAGAACCGGTATCAGTTGTGCTCTTGCCATACTGACCGAAGATCTCCTGCTTTTTTGCTTTGTCGAGATACATAATTTTTAATGTGATTAAATGTTGTGCAATAACATCTTTCAGACGCTTCTATCTGCCTAATCACGTGCGATTTACGTCATCAAATGCTCCGGATTTTCCGAAATGCGGCTGCAAAGGTACGAATAATCTTGCAGATAACCAAATTATTTCCTGATTATTTTTTCCCAAGCCGCTTCTCCAGTCTTTTGTACTCCTTCTTGGTGAGGCGCATGAACGATCCGTGCTGAGGTGCCTTGACGCCTTCTATATTGCGTGGAGAATGGAAATTACGCATGTTCTCGTCTGCTAAGCATAAGCGGTAGTTCTTGGGGTTCGACGAATACTCAATATAGGCTATCACCCATGTCTTCTGCCCAGGCAGCTGGAAGGCACTTACGCCCTCACACTTCTTATTGCCCTCGAAGTTGACATAGTCGTCTTCCACCGGCTCGCCCCAAGGTCCGGTCAGTTTTGGGGCGGTGGCTGTAAAGAGTCCGGGCTTGCCTCCCTCCTTCTTTATCATCATGTGCCACAGACCATCTGCCTCTACCCAGTTGATGTCGGCATCGATGGTGGCATAGCCCCAGTCGAAGAGCAGGCGAGGCTGAGTGAGTGTGGTAAACGACTCGTCGGCATAGGAGTAGTACATACGGTCGTATTTCTCCTCACCTCGGTTCCACATAGAGTAATACACCATATAGCCTCCTTTCTTGCCGTCGGGCCAGACGTAGTCTTCGTCCCACACAATTTGAGGGGCCCATACGCGATTGATGGTCTTCCAGTTCTTGTAGACGCTTTCATCCGAAGGGTTGGAGAAGATGCCGGTTCCCTTGCGATAGTCGAATGTCACTGATTTCCAATTTATCAGATCATCGCTGGTGAGTAGGTCGATGCCATAGTTGTCCCATGTCTCAATCTTCCCGAGCCGATCTCTTGCTCCCACATTCATGTCTGTGCAGACCATCAGGTAGCCCTTCCCGTCATGCCTGCGGCAGATGTAGGCATCCCGGGTAGCCCCCTCGATACGTGCATGCTCGGCGTCGCTGAAGACAGAGTCGCCATCGAGCAGGTCATGATAGTGGAACCCGTCGCGGCTGAGTGCGAAGGCTGTCCAAGCCCGCCCGCGCTCGTTCATGTGGCAATAGAGGAAACCGTAGTCGCCCTTCTGCAAGTTCCCCTTCTGGGCCATAACCGTTGAGGGATGCGACAACAGTACCATTAGAAGTAATAATAGTAATTGTTTCATAATAGTTGGAAGTTTGTTTCTATAATCTATTTCTCTTTGTCTTTTCTGTAATATCCCTGTTCGTGATCCTTGAAGCGGAGTCGGAGAGAGTCTCGGCGCAGCAGTACGATGTCGGCTGTATCAGTACTTATGATCTGCTGTTCTCCGAGAGTGTCGCGACGGGTCTCGCTCAGGAGTATGTGTCCGTTGTAGATGTTCCACATGCGATAGCGCTTGACTTCAGGATACTCGACAGGGATCCTGTTGCGCTCATTGCTGGGTGGGACGCCTATGGTGCGTGCTATATGTTCGCTGAGTAACTCTATGCCGTATTCACGTGGTTGCAGCCATTTCTTGAGCAGTGAGTCAGGAAAGTCTTTTGGCAGGCGTGGCGTGCCGTCGGAAGGACTTCCTACGCGCAGACGCAATTGCGGTTGCACCTCATAGCACCATTGTCCCTTGAGCCGTTCGAGGTTGATGACCATTTCTGCTACTGATTTGTTGCTGTCGTTGAGAATCACTGCAACCTCGTCGCCAAGGTCAGGACGGCCAAAGACACGATGGCTTTCGCGTGCATTGAGGATGTCGATGGTGTCAGGATCTCCTCCGGAAAAGGGAAGGTACACCAGTATGGAGTCGGTGCTGCCGTCGCATGCAAGACCGTAAACGGCAGAATCGCCAGGCAGGCGCTGTTCTACATTATACCCTGACATCCCTTGCTCAGATGGGTTGATTGATGAGGTACATGATGCTATCATCAGTAGTGCTATTATTGATAAAAAAGAGCCTTGTTTCATATGAATAAGTATTATTTTGGGGCAAAGATAGTCAAAATATCAAAAAAAGTGGCTTTAAATTGTGTATTTTTCGAATATTTTATCTATTTTTGTGGTCTGCAAGTATACAACTAACGGAATATATCAAATATGAAGAAAAAGATTCAGTTCAGTCTCGTGTACCGAGACATGTGGCAGAGCTCAGGTAAGTTCCAGCCTCGTAAAGATCAGTTAGAGCGTATTGCTCCGGTGATTATCGATATGGGTTGTTTTAGTCGTGTTGAGACTAACGGTGGTGCTTTTGAGCAGGTAAACCTGATGGCAGGAGAGAACCCCAACCTGGCAGTACGTGCTTTCTGCAAGCCATTCAATGAGGCCGGTATCAAGACTCATATGCTCGACCGCGGACTCAATGCCCTCCGGATGTATCCTGTGCCCGATGACGTGCGCGCGTTAATGTATAAGGTGAAGCATGCTCAGGGAGTGGATATACCCCGTATCTTCTGCGGTCTTAATGACACACGCAATATCATCCCTTCAATCAAGTGGGCTAAGGAGGCAGGGATGACCCCACAGGCCACACTCTGTATCACCACAAGTCCGGTGCATACTGTAGAGTATTACTCGAAGATTGCTGATGAGGTGATTGCCGCAGGAGCAGAGGAGATCTGCCTGAAGGATATGGCAGGTATCGGCCAGCCGGCAATGCTGGGAGCTCTCACAAAGGCTATCAAGACGAAGCATCCGGACATTATCATACAGTATCACGGCCATTCCGGACCGGGACTCTCGATGGCATCTATCCTTGAGGTATGCAACAATGGTGCCGACATCATCGACACCGCTATTGAGCCATTGAGCTGGGGTAAGGTGCATCCTGACGTAATCTCTGTTCAGTCGATGCTGAAGAATGAGGGCTTCGAGGTGGCAGAGATAAACATGAATGCCTACATGCAGGCACGTACCCTCACTCAAGAGTTTATCGACGACTGGCTCGGATATTTTATCAACCCAGCCAATAAGCACATGTCATCACTTCTCTTAGGTAGTGGTCTGCCGGGTGGCATGATGGGATCAATGATGGCCGACCTCGGTCCGATTCAGACAATGATCAACAAGTTGCGCGAGAAGAAGGGTGAGTCGATACTTACAATGGACGACATGCTTGTAAAGCTGTTCAACGAGGTTGAGTATGTATGGCCTAAGGTCGGTTATCCCCCACTTGTGACACCATTCTCCCAGTACACCAAGAATATTGCCCTGATGAACCTGCTTACGATGGAGCAGGGCAAGGGCCGTTACGTTATGATGGATGATGCTATATGGGGCATGATTCTCGGCAAGAGCGGTAAAGTGCCCGGCGAGATCGATCCGGAGCTCGTAGAACTTGCCAAGAAGCAGAATCGTGAATTTACCGATGCCGACCCGCATACCCTTATTCCAAATGCTCTCGAAGGCTTCAAGAAGGAGATGGACGAGAACGGCTGGGACTATGGACAGGACGACGAGGAACTCTTCGAGCTCGCAATGCATCCAGAGCAGTATCGCCCATTCCGTAGCGGTCAGGCCAAGAAGCAGCTTCTGGCTGACATACAGAAGGCCAAGGATGCCAAGCTCGGTGGCGGAAAGAAGATCTCCAAGGAGGAGATCGATGCTCTCAAGCATGCTAAGGCCGATGCGGTTAAGGTGCCTGTTGCAGGACAGCTCCTCTGGGGATTCGGAGGCGAAGGCGTAATGGCACCTTGTGTGGAGCCATACATTGGGCAGAAGTACAAGGAAAACGATACATTCTGCTACCTGCAGACCAAGTGGGGAGAGATCATAGAGATTCCTGCAGCCTTAGGTGGAAAGCTGGTTGATATCAGTGTCAAGCCTGGACAGAATGTGCGTCAGAACGATACTATCGCTTGGATAGAAAGAGAATAACAGCTTTTTTTCTCCCTCGCATCTGCGGGGGAGAAAACTTATATACTTATGGATTATCAGAAGATAATAGATGAATACTACCCTGAGGAAAATAGACTTAGGGAAATACTAATGATACACAGTCGGCAAGTGGCTGACCGTTGTCTGAAGATAGCAAAGACACATCCTGAACTTAAACTCGATGAGCATTTCCTCGAGGAGGCAGCCATGCTTCACGATCTGGGAATCTTCGCTACAGACGCCCCAGGTATAGAGTGTCACGGCACAGAGCCATACATACGTCATGGGATCATCGGAGCTAAGATCCTCCGTGAAAAGGGATGGGAAAGACATGCGCGGGTATGTGAGCGCCATACTGGTACAGGACTCTCTAAATGGGATATAGAACAGCAGCAACTGCCTTTGCCTCACAAGGATCTGATGCCTGTCAGCATTGAGGAGCAGGTGGTGTGCTATGCAGATAAGTTTTATTCGAAAACAAGACCGGGAAGTGAGCGCTCTGTGGTGGATGCTATGAGAAGTCTTGAGAAATTCGGCTGGGATGGTGTTAAAAGGTTTCAAAAATGGGTAGATTTGTTTGAGTAATCACTTTTTTGTTGTACCTTTGCACGCGTGAAACAGAAATCGTCGATTATAGTGATGCTTGGCGCCTTCATTCTGATGTTGGCGTGTACTCCTGCCGGCCTTCGTAGGGAGAAGGTTCTTGAGGCAGCAGAGAAGGGGGGAAGCGTGTCACTGCCACAGATAAAAGTACCGGAGATAAAGGCAGACTCTCTCACTCTGCCTGCACTGCTCGACAGCATAGGCGGAAAGCAGGTCGTAGAGACTATAAAGGAAACCGTTGGCGACATCCCCGCAGATTCTGCCGTGGAGTCGGGCAGCCCGAAGTCTTCTGAGGAAGCGGATGCACCAGCCGACACTACAATGATTCCCGGTGGTGCCACATCTGCAATAAAGCTCAAGCGCGACACCACCCAGATGGACTCTATAGAGCTGGCAATATACAAGCATAACAAGGCTGTGGATGACTCGTTGGCACTTGACAGCATCAACAAGAAGCGCAAGAATGGCATAGATGCTCCGGTGGAGTATTCTGCTGATGATTCGCTCACTTATGATGCCCAGAGCGCAACGGCACACCTGTATGGTAACTCAAAGGTGAAGTACACCAATATGGACCTTGCAAGTGAGAGAATATACATGAGTCTTGACAGCAACCTTGTACATGCCACAGGAAAACTTGACTCAGCCACCAATCAGATGGTCGGGACTCCAGTGTTCAAGATGGGCAGTGACGAGTATCAGCAGCAAGAGATGTCTTTCAACTTCAAGACAAAGAAAGGTTTCATTACTGATGTGTACACCCAGCAGGAAGACGGATACCTGACCAGTGAGAAATCAAAGCGCGGAGCCAGTGGAGAGATGTTCCTCGAACATGGCAGATATACCACCTGCGATGATCCGCATCCCGACTTCTATATAGCTATGTCACGCGCAAAGGTGCGACCGGGTAAGGACGTAGTCTTCGGGCCTGCGTATCTTGTTGTGGCCGACGTGCCGTTGCCACTGGCGATACCATACGGATTCTTCCCGTTTACGAAGAGCTATAGCAGCGGATTTATCATGCCTACCTACGGTGATGAGATGGAAAAGGGATTCTACCTGCGTGATGGAGGATACTATTTCGCCATTAGTGACAAGATGGACTTGAAACTGCTGGGAGAGATATATACCAAGGGAAGTTGGGGAATTAAAGCCACATCCAACTATCGCAAGCGTTACAGATACAGCGGTACGTTCTTCTTGAGTTATCTCAATAGTGTGTCAGGTGAGAAAAACCTGGATGACTATTCGAAGACAACCGAGTTTAAAGTGCAGTGGAGCCATAAGCAGGATGCAAAGGCCAATCCTTTCTCATCCTTTGGTGCGAGTGTGAATTTTGCAACCTCTGGCTTTGAGCAAAACAACTTGGCGTCGATGTATAATCCTCAGGCAAGGACGCAGTCACAGCGTACATCATCTATAAACTTCAATACCGGATTCTCAAGCTTGGGAATGACAATCACCTCGACGATGAACCTGAATCAGAACATGCGTGACTCTTCGATAACTGTGCTCTTCCCGGATATCAATATCATGGTAAACCGCTTCTACCCATTCAAGCGAAGAAAGGCGGCGGGAGGAGAACGGTGGTATGAGAAGATCAACCTGAGCTATACAGGACATTTCTCTAATACCATTACTGCCAATGAGAAAGAGATACTGAAGAAGAAACTGAACAAAGACTGGAAGAACGGAATGACTCACACTATTCCCGTCAAGGCCGAATTCTCTCTGTTCGACGTGTTGAATCTTAACACGGGATTCAATTTCTACGACCGCACGACTTTGACAAAGCAGGAGAAATCGTGGGATAAGGAGAATCAGAAGGAAATCACGGATACTATCAGTGGATTCTATAATGTCTACAACTGGGACCTTTCCCTTGGGCTCTCTACGACGCTGTATGGAATGTTCATTCCCAGCAAGAAGGTCTTCGGTGACAAGATACAGGCAATACGTCATGTCCTGAAGCCGACGATCAACTTCAACTATCATCCTGATTTTGCGGCAGAGAGGTATGGCTATTATAAGACTTACGACAGAATAGACAAGGACGGCAAGGTCACTCAGGTGGAGTATCAGCCTTACTCATTGGGATACACCACTTCTGTACCTAAGGGGAAGTCTGGCTCAATAGGCGTCCAGATTGACAATAATGTCGAGATGAAGATTAGAGACAAGAATGACTCTATCAAGAAGGTGAGCCTGATAGACAATCTCGGACTGTCAATGAATTATAATCTTGCAACCAACGTTCAGCCCCTCAGCCCTCTCACCATGAATATTCGTCTGAAACTCTCCAAGAACTATACTTTCAGTACAACTGCCGTATTCAAATCTTATGTCTATGAGTTAGACAGCTTAGGTAATCCCAGGGAAAGTAATACCAAGACTTATTGGGAACAGGGAAAGTGGGGTAGGTTTACGGGTATCTCACAACAGCTCCACTATAAACTGGACAATAAGAAGATTGGTGACTTCTTCAAGCGTCTGCACGGTGAGGAGGTAGAAAAAGACGATGACAAGAACAAGGGGCGTAATAATAATGATGATGAAGGAATCGATACTGAGATAGAGAGTAATATCGATGAGAATATGGCCAACAGCAGGCGTACTAATAATAGTGACAAGTCAAAGGCAGAGACTGATGAGGACGGATATATGGCGTTCAAATTGCCTTGGTCGCTCGACTTCAGCTATGGCGTGAATATGACAGAAGGCAATACCGACTTTGATTATAAGAAGATGCGATACCCATATAGGTTTACGCATACCTTTAATGTCAGGGGCAACATTCAGATCAGTGACGGATGGAATATTGACTTCAGCAGCGGTTACGATTTTGAGAATAAGAAGATCTCTATGACGACGGCTTCGCTATCGCGTGACCTGCACTGTTTCAATATGTCTTGTCAGGTTACTCTCGCACCATACACCAGCTATAACTTCTCTTTCCGCTGCAATGCTTCCACACTGACTGATGCGCTCAAGTATGATAAGCGCAGCAGTAGTACAAATGCAGTACAGTGGTATTAAGCTTACTACTTGTTTAGACTGAGAAGGGCATCCAGTGACTCCTGCTCACCTACAACCCAGATGATGTCGCCTTCCTGGAACTTACGTTTGGGATGATATGAAGAGAGACTTTCCTTTCCTTCCTCAAGTCCAACAATCATACAGCTGTACAGATCGCGTATCTTGCTCTCCTTCAGGTCCTTTCCAATAAACGGGCTGTCGCTGCCGATTATCATCTGCTGAAGCTTCATGCCGCGCTTCTCAAGGTCAGGATCCTCGCCAATGATGCTGCTCTTCAGGGCATCGCGGAATGCTTCAAACTGAGTGTCGCTACCGATCACCTGGAGCACATCTCCCGGGAAAATGATATAGTCACCATCAGGGATGTTCAGTCGCCAGCCTCCCCGAAGGATACTGCTCACGTGGACTCCGTATTTCTGTCCGAGGTTAAGCTGCTTCAGGGTCTGACCCATCCAGCCGGAATTATTCGGGATGTCGAATTCTGCAATGTGGATATCACGGTCGAGCAGCTTGCCTTCGTATAGCGGGCGCTTCTTTCCCAGTACTTGAGCCTCAATGTCGCGGCTGCGCAGATTGAGAATAAACAGGCGCTCAAGCGAGATGCTGCGCTTCTTAATCCATCGCGAGAAGATGATAAACGTCAGTGCCACAATGCCGATGGAGATTATCAGGGCATTGGTGAAACGGCTAAGATAATTACAGATGTAGAAGATAAATGACAGGGCGATAAGTGCACGTACCAGAATGGTTACTATCAGAGGCAATCGGTTACGGTTGCTCTCTGCCCAGAGGGCCTTCCATTCGTCGCTACGGTTCTTCTTCATTACCATTGCCCTTAGGAACGGTGATATGAGCAGCACGGTAAGGATACCGGTAATGGCATTAGCATACCAGTGCAGTTCCCATCCAGGCAGAATGGTGCGCATGAATGGCAACACGAAGGTAAACATTATCGCTATGGTGGCTGCCGTCAGGATGGAGTAGATCAATACATTCATTGCCATCTGTGTGAGAAGTCTCTTCCAGAGACTCCCATCCTGAGAGTTCGGGTGACTCATCATCAGCTTGTTCAGGGAATGTATCAGCTTAGAGGGCAGATGCTTCTCAAGATTGTTATAAGCCGGCGTGGAGAACCGTATCATGTAAGGTGTGAGGAATGTGGTAATAACCGATACGGCCACCACTACCGGATATAAGAAATCTCCTATCACTCCAAGTGACAGGCCGAGAGATGCAATAATAAATGAGAACTCACCTATCTGCGCCATCGAGAATCCGCATCGCATGGCAGACTTAAGCGATTCTCCTCCAAGCATGAATGAGAAAGAACCGAACACAGCCTGACCTATGAGTATTGTCATCACCAGGACGAAGATAGGCAGTGCATACTCTATCAGGATACTCGGATTGACAAGCATGCCGACAGACACGAAGAAGATAGCACCAAAGAGATTCTTAACTGGCTCTACAAGCTTGATGATCTTCTCAGCCTCGATGGTCTCCGCAAGGATACTGCCCATGATGAAGGCGCCAAAGGCAGATGAGAAACCTACTTTGGTGGAGAATACAGCCATAGCGCAGCACAGTCCTAATGACACTATAAGGAGCACTTCGTCATTAATGAGATACCTGACCCTGCGGAGGAAGATAGGAATGACAAAGATGCCTACTACAAGCCAGAGCACAAGGAAGAACACGATCTTAAACACGCTTCCAAGCATGTCTCCGCCATCCAGTTGCTCTCCGCTTGCTATAGCACTTAACAGCACCATCATCACGATAGCAAGGATGTCTTCCAGTATGAGTACGCTCATCACGCGGCCTGCAAACTGTTGCTGGCGCAGCCCCAAGTCGTCAAACGCCTTATAGATGATAGTCGTGGATGACATTGCGAGCATACCTCCGAGGAAGATGCAGTCCATCTTGCCCCATCCGAAGAGGTGGCCCACGATGACTCCAAGCATCGACATGAAGAATATAGTGGAGCATGTGGTGATAATCGGCGATGCTCCCATCTTCAGTATCTTCTTGAAAGAGAAATCCAGTCCCAGCGAGAACAGCAGGAACATTACGCCGAGTGATGACCATAGATGGATATTTTCTGAGTCGACCACAGATGCCGTATATGGCATGTGCGGACTGACGAGGAATCCTGCCACCACATAGCCAAGTACAAGTGGTTGCTTGAGGCGTTTGAATACTAAGGTTACAATTCCTGCAACGACAAGGATTAAGGCAAGGTCTCTGATAAGGGCAGGTATCTCTTCCATAACAGAATGTTTAAGCGTTAAAGTCGGCCACTATAGAGCAAATCTTTACGATCACCTCCATGGCCTTATTCATTGACTGTATTGACACGAACTCGTATGGCCCGTGGAAATTCACTCCTCCGGCAAAGATGTTCGGGCAGGGCAGGCCCTTGAATGATAGCTGTGCTCCGTCGGTGCCTCCTCTGATGGGCTTCACTTTCGGGGCTACTTCGCAGGCCTGCATGGCATGGATCACGATGTCGATGACGTGCATCTGAGGATCAATCTTCTCCTTCATGTTGTAGTATTGGTCCTTCAGCTCGCAGAAGGCAGTCCCTTCGCCATATTTGTCGTTGAGCCTGTCTACGCAGCGCTTGATGAATCGCTTGCGGTCTTCAAAGGCCTCCCTGTCGTGGTCGCGGATGATATAGCTCATCTTGGCCTCTTCGATGTTCGACTGGATGTTCAGCAGATGATAGAATCCCTGATAGCCCTCTGTGGTCTCAGGAGTCTCGTCGGCAGGAAGCATTTTGGCAAACTCAGCAGCAAGGGCATTGGCATTTACCATCTTTCCCTTTGCATAGCCCGGATGCACACTGATGCCCTTGATGGTGATCTTGGCTGAGGCAGCATTGAAATTCTCGAACTCCAGCTCTCCGATGTCACCGCCGTCAATGGTGTAGGCCCATTCGCAACCGAACTTCTCTACATCGAAATGATGCGCTCCCATGCCAATCTCTTCGTCGGGATTGAAAGCAATACGGATATCGCCATGAGGAATGTTCTTATTATCGCGGAGGAAGCACATCGCCTGAACGATCTCTGCTATACCGGCCTTGTCGTCAGCTCCGAGAAGTGTATGGCCATCTGTTACGATAAGATCCTCACCGATGTGGCGCATCAGCTCCGGAAACTTCTTCGGGCTGGAGACGATGCCTTCTGAGAGCAGTATCTCACCTCCGTTGTAATTCCTCACAATCTGAGGCTTGATATCGGCTCCGCTGCAGTCGGGACTGGTATCGTAGTGTGATATGAAGCCGATGGTAGGCACTTTCTCCTTGATGTTTGATGGAAGAGTGGCATAGATATATCCCTTCTCGTCCAACTCCACATCTTGCAGGCCCTCGCTCTCCAGTTCTTTCTTCAGATACTCTGCGAAGACCATCTGCTTGGGGTTACTTGGCACACTGCTGCTGTCTTCCGACGACTGCGTGTCAAACTTCGTATAATTCAAAAACCTCTCGGTTAAATCCATTTCTTCTAACTCCTTTTCAAATTACTTCTATTCCTTGTTCCTCACATAGCTTAAGGCTCATCTCCTTCAACTTGAACTTCTGAATCTTTCCAGAACCGGTAAGCGGGAACTCCTTGATGAAGAACACGTACTTGGGTATCTTATATCTTGCTATCTTTCCACGACAGAATTCCTGCACGTCCTCAGGCTCCATCTTTACTCCCTCTTCGAGAATGATGAATGCACCGACAGCCTCACCGTATTTCTTCGATGGTACAGCAGCTACCTGTACGTCGCGGATGCCGGGCATGTGATAGAGGAACTCCTCGATCTCGCGGGGATAGATGTTCTCACCGCCTCGGATTATCATATCCTTGATACGTCCTGTGATCTTGTAGAATCCATGCTCGTCCTTCACTCCCAGGTCGCCGGAGTGCAGATAGCCGTTCTTGTCTATCACCTCTGCCGTTGCCTGTGGGTTCTTATAGTAGCCCTTCATCACGTTGAATCCCTTGCAGCACATCTCGCCCTGAACGCCTACCGGGCACTCTTCGCCTGTCTCCGGGTCGAGTACCTTGACCTCTACAAAAGGATAGTCGCGGCCTACTGTGGTGCAGCGCTGCTCAAAGGTGTCGTTCAGACAGGTCTGTGTCATGCCTGGTGACGACTCAGTGAGTCCATAGACACTGGTGATGGTCATGTACATCTTCTCGCTCACCTGTTTCATCAGCTCTACAGGGCAGAGCGAACCAGCCATGATGCCGGTGCGCAGACAGCTCATGTCGAACATGCTGAACATCGGGTGGTTCAGCTCGGCAATGAACATCGTGGGCACGCCATACAGTGCAGTGCAGCGCTCTTTGTGTACTGATGCCAGCACTACGAGGGGGTCGAACTTCTCTACCATCACCTCTGTACATCCGTGGGTGAGACAGTTCATCGTGGCGAGTACCACTCCGAAGCAGTGGAACAGCGGCACGCATACGCATAGCTTATCGTCCTGAGTGAAGCCCATGTTCTCGCCTGTAAAGTATCCGTCGTTGGCGATGTTGAAGTGGGTAAGCATTACTCCCTTGGGGAATCCTGTGGTACCGCTGGTGTACTGCATGTTGCATACATCGTGGCAGCTCACCTGCTTCTTCATGTCGTCCAGAGTCTCGTCTTCGATGTTCTGCCCCAGTAGCAGCAGCTCAGCCGTGTTGAACATACCGCGATACTTCTCCATGCCGATATAGACGACATTCTTGAGATACGGGAATCGCTCGCTGTTCAGATGGCCGCGCTCGCAGGTCTTCAGCTCTGGCAGCATGGTGTAGGTCATGTCTACATAGTTGCAGTCCCATGTGCCGTCGGTGATGCAGAGCGTGTGCATGTCAGAGTCCTTGCAGAGATACTCCAGCTCGTTCTGCTTGTAGTTTGTGTTCACCGTCACCAGCACGGCTCCGATCTTTGCTGTGGCATAGAGGAAAGTGAGCCAGTCAGGCACGTTAGTGGCCCAGATGCCGACGTTAGAGCCCTTCTTCACACCGATGGAGATAAGTCCCTTGGCGAGATTGTCCACGCGCTCATTGAATTTCGACCACGTAAAGCGGAGGTCGCGGTCGCTGTATACGATATACTCCTTGTCGGGCGTCGTCTCGGCCCAGTATTCCAGCCATTGTCCCAGTGTACGTTCTGAGAGGGTGTATCCGGCACTTCCTGTCTCTGCAGGATATGTCCTTTCCGGCAGAGGCCTGCCTGCCATGTCTAATTTCACGTTACTCATCTCGGTACCCGTTTAGAATGGTATGTAAACTACTGCGAGTATCTTTGCCGACTTGCCGGGGGCACCGTGCAGGTGGTGCTTCACGATAGAGTCGTAATAGATGCTGTCACCCTCGTCGAGCAGATATTTCTCCTTGCCGTACTCCAGCTCTATCTGGCCTTCCATCACGTAGATGAACTCTTCGCCCTCATGTGCCGACAACTGGTAGTTGGGAGTATTCTCCGGGTTGATGTCGATGATGAACGGCTCCATGTGGCGTCCGGCCTTATGCTGTGCCAGCGGGTGATATTCCATGTGCTTGCGGGCATCGGTAGCGTCATTGCTGAAGCTGATGCTCTTGTCTGCCTCACGGTCCTTGGCACGGGTCACGATTGGCCCTAAGGCGTCGTTGTCGTCCATGAATGTGCCCAGACGTACGCCGAGGGCACGGGCTATCTTGATCAGAGGCCCCAGCGACGGCAAGTTCTGATCTGTTTCTATTGATGTGATTTGTTCAAGCGAGAGACCGCTTCTTTCTGCAACTTCCTCTAATGAGAGCCCCTTGGATTCTCTGATACTTTTGATCTTTGATCCTACTACGGTATTATTGTTTGACATAAATGAAAGTATAAGTATAATGTGTTGATATAATCGGCTGCAAAATTACTAAAAAGTAATCAGATAAACGATAATTATTACCATTTTATAAGTTTTTTCACAGAAAAAGATGCAATTTTGCATCCAAAGGGTTGGATGTTACACAGATTTGTACTACCTTTGCAGTAAGTATGAAAATCATTCATGTGGATATGGACCAGTTCTTCGCTGCTGTCGAGCAGCTTGACCAGCCTGAGCTACGGGGTAAGCCTATAGCTGTTGGTCACGATGCCGAGCGGGGCGTGGTGTCTACTGCCAGCTACGAGGCCCGCCGCTATGGGGTTCATTCTGCGCAGTCCATACAGGTGGCAAAGCGCCTGTGTCCGCAGCTGATCATCGTTGAGCCTCATTTCCAGCGATACAAGGAGGTGTCGGCTCAGCTGCATGAGATATTCCATGAATATACCGACCTCATAGAGCCCATCTCGCTCGATGAGGCTTTCCTCGACGTGACGGAGAACAAGAAGGGGATGTCGCTTGGTGTCGACATAGCCCGTGAGATAAAGCAGCGCATCCGTGAGACCACAGGCCTTACTGCATCGGCAGGAGTGAGCTACTGCAAGTTTCTTGCGAAGATTGCCTCTGACTGGCGCAAGCCCGACGGGCTGACGGTGGTTCATCCTGACAAGGCTCTCGACTTTATCGCCCGGCTGAAGGTGGAGAAGATATGGGGAGTAGGGCAGAAGACTGCCGAGAGACTGCATCGGATGGGTGTGTTCACTGGCTTGGACCTCAGGAATATGCCGCTGAGCAGGCTGACGCAGGAGTTTGGCAAGATAGGGCAGGTGTTCTATGATTTCTCCCGAGGCATCGACAACCGTCCCGTCGTCTCAGAGTGGGAGCGTAAGTCGGTGAGCTGTGAGCGAACGTTCGAAGCCGACATCAGCGACAATGCCGCAGTGACAATTCATCTCTATCATACGGTATTGGAACTGGTAAGGCGTATTGAGAAGAATAGCTTTGAGGGGCGCACCCTGACGCTGAAGGTGAAGTTCCTCGACTTTCAGCAGATTACTCGCAGCATTACCGTCGACCATACATTGCGCACAAAAGACGATATCCTGCCTTTGGCAAAGCAATTGATGGCCGAGGTGGAATATCATTCTCATCCCATCCGCCTGCTCGGCCTGGGAGTGTCGAATCAGAAGGCCTCTGCTCTGGAGGAGACACGTAATTGGATAGAGCTGGAATTGGAATTCGAGCCTTGGCCGACGTAGACGGTTCTACTTTTGTGCTTGTTTATTGACGTCGTGAGACCTATGAGACCATGAGACCGTGAGACCCGTGAGACCTTAAGAGAATCCCTGCCGACCTTCACAGGCAGACAGGGAGATAGATAATAATCTTATTTCTCCTAATGCCTTAGTATAGCGGGTTGTGTCAGAGCTGCATGTGCGAAGTGAGGGATGCAGCGAGAGATGGGGCATCAGGTGGCTCGTAACGTCCTCCACGCTGTCACCGCCACAAA
>DGTJ01000122.1 GCA_002393725.1 Prevotella sp. UBA4339
TGGTCTATCTTGAAGAAGCGCTTCCAATAGAGGCACACCACAGAGAGGATAGCCCCAAACTGGATGATAAACGTGAATGCATGCACAAACGGGTCGCCCTGCGGCACTCCCAGCAGATTCTGGGCAATAATCATGTGACCTGTCGAAGACACTGGCAGAAACTCCGTCAGTCCTTCCACTATTGCTACAATAAGTGTCTCTATCCAATCCATAATCAATCCTTAGGTTTGCGCATCACAGCAAAAATCATCGACAAGAAGCCAAACAGGCATACCAACGGTGCCACCTTTATACGCCGGGCACTGAAGATATCCGGCTCAAAGACTGTCTCCGACGAACTTGGTCCCGTCATCAGGAGAAAGCCGATAATAACTATCCCCATACCTACGGCAAGCAGGATATAGTTGACCTTGTCAAATGCGAAATTTCTCTTATCCATATTCAAATTAAAAAAACTTTCTATCAGATTTTATACAAGTCACCAGCCGACATACGGAGGAAGTGGCCCACGGAGATCCAGGAGCACACGGCAGTGATGATCATACCGAACAGCAGTACTGCGACACCTGTTATCAGCATCTCCTTCCATGTGATGACCGCAAGGATAGACGGCTCGTAATAATAGATGCCGTACACCAGCAACCCCAGTACACAGCTCGCCAGTATAGCAGCTATGACGCCTACTACCAAGGCCTTGTTGAGGAAAGGCCTTCGGATAAAGCCCCACGATGCTCCTACGAGCTTCTCTGCATGAATGATGAAGCGCCTCGAATAGACACTCAGGCGTACGGTATTGTTTATCAGGGCGAACGACACGAAAGTCAGCAGCGCTGCCAAGAACAGCAGTACGAAGTTGACCCGGGTGAGATTCTTGTTCACCTCGTCCATAAGGTCGGCCTGATAGGCGACATCCGTCACTATGGCGTTCTTCTTCAGCTCCCTGACGATCCATTTCAGGGAGTCACGGTTGGCATAGTCCGACTTCAGCTGCAGCTCGAGAGTAGCCACGAAGGGGTTTGCCCCAAGAAATTCCGAGGGGTCACTACCCATCTCGGCACTCTGCTCCCTGAGGGCCTGCTCCTTGCTCACATAGTCAATATTCTTCGAGTAAGGGCGGTGATAGAGCGCCCTGCACAGCCGCTTGGCATCGTTGACACTGGCATCATCGCTCAGCATGACCGTCACCGTGAGGTTCTCCTTCACCCACACCGACAGATTGTGCGAGGTGAGCACGGAGAGCACCACCAAGCCCAACAGCACCAACACCATAGACGTGCTGATGCACAATGTCACCAGCTGCATACCCTTACGCCGTGTGCCTGTTTTCTTCTTGCGTTTATTCATCAATTATTATAATACGTACGTAATTGGTTGCAAAGGTACAACAATTCAGACGAATTGCAAAATAATATGCCTTTTTTTCTTAATTCTTAACTCTTAATTCTTAACTTTTTAGTAACTTTGCACCCGATTATGAGTACAATTATCTATCCATCGCCGATTTTCGGCCCCGTACACAGCCGCCGACTGGGGATATCATTGGGTATCAATCTCTTGCCCGCTGACGGCAAGGTGTGCAGCTTCGACTGCATCTACTGCGAGTGCGGCTTCAATGAAGACCATCGCCCGAGCAAGCCCATGCCCACGAGGGAGGAAGTGGCAGAGCAACTGGAGAAGCGGCTCATGCAGATGACTGCGGAAGGCCAGCTGCCCGACGTGCTGACATTTGCGGGAAACGGCGAACCGACATGCCACCCGCACTTCCCCGAGATCATCGACGACACCATCGCCCTGCGTGACCGCTTCTGCCCCAAGGCTAGGGTCTCGGTACTAAGCAACTCTACGATGATACACCATAAGAGCGTGCATGATGCCCTGATGAAGGTCGACAACAACATCCTCAAGCTCGACACCGTAGACCCGGCATATATTAATAAGGTGGATCATCCCAACGGCACCTTCGATGTCAGCCAGATCATAGAGCACATGAAGGCTTTCGATGGCCATATCATCATCCAGACCATGTTTATGCGAGGGTATATCGCGAAGTCGGGCACAGGCAGTGACGTCGAGTCGGTAGACAACACCAGTGAGGAGTATATCGGCCCTTGGCTTAAGGCTGTCAAGGCCATTTCGCCGCAGCAGGTTATGGTGTACACCATCGACCGCGAGACGCCGATGTCAGGACTGCAGAAAGCTCCGCGCGAACTGCTCGATGCCATACGCGACAGAGTCATCGCCGAGGGCATCCCCTGCACTGCCAGCTACTGAACACACGAGGTCAGGAATTGTGCAATTCGATAATTCGTCAGTCCTCGATAATCCTAAAAATCCTGCCCAGAAGGGCTAAGATCCAAATAATCCTATACTCCGTAGAGCAAAAACCCTCCGCATGGCAAAATCCTAAAAATCCAGCTCAGCAGAGCTAAAATCCCCTCTTCCTATAATCCGTAGAGCAAAAACCCCACAGAGTCTTTGTAGAGTTCTGTGAGGCTTTTCTTCGTTCAGTATCCCATGCAGCTCGTAGCTCCGAGTGCGGCAAGGGTCAAGAAGTTGCCCGCCTTCTCAGTCTCGGAACTCTCAGTCACTTTTGAAAGATACAGTTCAATTATTTTTGTCTCCTTTCTGTTTAGATAGTTGATGATAAGTTGTTGAATAATCTCGTTGTCTTCGGTTCAGCCTCCGGCCTGCGCACTGCCTTCGGTTTTCCCTTTGACAATGCAAAGATAATAAAAATATTCCCATCATTATCTGTTATGATACATTATAAACTGTTTTGATTCGCTATTCTCAAATATTTTTTGTAACTTTGCACCATAAAAAAAACATTAGTCAACAATACAAACATAACCATTATCAATTCTGCTTTCTATGTACTCAGACATCCATCAGAACCCCATCCGCACCTACGGGCGCACCGAACTGGCATCAGTCTATTTTCCCCAGATGAACCCCGAAGCCGCGTGGCACAAGCTGCGCTCCTGGATCGGTCTGAACCCCCGCCTGCGTCATCTCCACTCCAAGCGCACCCGCTCGTTCACCCCCGCCGA
>DGTJ01000058.1 GCA_002393725.1 Prevotella sp. UBA4339
CCGGTAATGACAGGAACCAACAATGTCCATAGAGATATGTTGAATGTCTTTTCCAGCCCCGCTGTATATTCGCCTACCTGTAGCTCTGAGTCAGCGCCATTGTCCAGTCCGGCAATGAAGAAGATGACGATTGTTATTATAAACGAGGGCATCGTGGTGTACATCATATATCTTATATGCTCGAACAGGTCTGTACCCGTGGCAGAAGAGGCGAGTATGGTTGTATCGCTTAGAGGCGACATCTTGTCACCGAAGTAAGCTCCTGAGATGATGGCTCCTGCTGTCCATGCCTCAGCGACTCCCAATGCATGTCCTATGCCCAGCAGTGCCACTCCTATTGTGGCGATTGTGGTCCACGAGCTGCCAGACAGCACGGATACCAGCGCACAGATGATACACGATGAAATCAGGAAAAACTGAGGTGACATGATTTGGATGCCATAATAGATTAGCGTAGGCACAATGCCGCTGATCATCCACGAACCAGCGAGCATGCCCACGCAGAGCAGTATGAGCAGCGTGATGCTCACCTCGCCGAGTGTCGCCTTTATCTGTTTCTCGAAAGCCTTCCAGGGCACTCTGTATATCGCCATTGAAAGGCTGACGCACACTGCCATTCCCATCATAAGGGCTATCTGGCTGCCGCCATTCAGAGAGTCGCTGCCAAACAGAGCGATCACGATACTGAGAAATACGATGAGTATTGCTACAGGTATAATGGCTATTAGGGGATGCGGGGATATCATTTTCTCATTCATATTATTTCAGAAGAATTGCTGTAAAGATTCTGCCAGAGCTGATGCCCAGCCTGCGGGCGGAGAAATAGTTCTCGTGCTGCTTGAACGTGCAGATTCCGGCAACGCGGATATTATCTGCTGATATGCCTGAACCGATAAGCTGCATGCGATTGCACACAGGCAGATCAATGTGCCATTTCTCACTTTCCGGCCCACTTGCCGCATATCTCTTGCCTATGGTGCTCATATCGAACCCGGCCTTCGCAAAGGCCTCATATACTTCATCGCCCACCTCGAAACTGTCGAGGCTGATGCCTGGGCCTATCTGTGCGATAATGTCCGATGGAATCGAGCCAAACGAATCGCCCATGCGGATGACGGCTTTCTCGGCTATACGGCTCACCGTTCCCCTCCATCCTGCGTGAATGGCACAGGCGGCATGACGCTTCTTGTCATACAGCAGAATGGGTATGCAGTCGGCAGTAGACACTCCGATGCATACTCCTCTGAGATTGGTCATTATCGCGTCGATTCCTTCGAGCTTTTGCTGGCGCTCTTCAGCGGAGAGGCAAAGCAATTCTTCATCTATTCTGGCTATCTCAGTGAGGTGTACTTGATGAGGCATTAGTAGCTTGTCGTCTTCTATCCCCAGCATTTCGCAAAGGGCCTGTCGATTGCGGCATATCGCCTCGGTGCTGTCACCACAGTATCTGTTGATGTTCCACTCACCGTAGTTCCCTACGCTGTAGCCGCCCAGCCTCGTGCTGCTGAATGCCACGACATCGCTGCCAAAATCATAGAAATGCAGTTCAGGTCTCTTCATCTTCTGACGTTTTGACTGCAAAATTAGCAAAATCTTTTGAAAAAGCGCATAAATGACTCTTATTATCAGAAAAAACTTATTAATTTTGCAGCCAATAATGATAATTTGATATATGGAAAGAATTCAGATACTTGTAGAGCGGCTTGTTGAGGCATGTGGCATCACGGGTCAGACTGTTAGCGTTATTACTCACGTCGTTTTAGTTATCATCGCGTTTCTCTTGGCTGCCGCAGCCGGATGGATATGCAAGAAACTGCTTGTGCCGGCGGTGCTTAAGGTGACGTCGAAGACTGATGCTAAGTGGGATGACGTGGTGCTTAATGAGAAGGTGCTCCTGTCAGCCTGCAGCATCGTGCCTGCCGTCGTCATCTGGCAGCTGCTCCCCTGGACATTCTTCGACTTCCCGTCAGTTCGTGAGGTATTGGCGCGGCTCACGGCCATCTATATCACTGTGATGTCTGTGCGTACGGCCTTTGTGTTTATCGATTCTTTTAAGTTACTTGAAAATGGTCCGCGAACGGCCAGACAGCAGTATCTTTATTCTGTTTGCGGAGTGCTGAAGATAATTATGGCTTTCATCGCTGTCATTGTTGTATTTGCTATCATCGTCAACAAGGATCCATCGACATTATTTGCAGGTCTTGGTGCAGCATCGGCCATCCTGATGCTGGCTTTTCAGGACACTATCAAGGGACTGGTGGCCGGTATCCGTCTTACAAACAATGATATGCTGCATATCGGTGATTGGATTACCGTTCCCTCAGCAGGGATTAACGGCAGGGTGGAGGACATAAATCTCACCACAGTCAAAGTGCGCAATTTCGACAACACCATTGTCACTGTCACTCCCCAGACGCTTGTCGACGGTTCTTTCCAGAACTGGCTCGGAATGGAGCAGAATGAGGGTCGAAAGCAGTCGCGTAAGATGTATTTCGATTTCCGTTCCATTCGTCTCGATGACGATGGAATCGCAAATATAACCAAGTTCCGCCAGCATATCGAGCAGTGGCTCAAGGATAACCCCAAAGTGATAGCCGACAAGAACCCGTTAGTCCGCCATGCTGAGGCTTCGCAGGGCGGATGCTGTATAGAGTTCACCTTTTGGCTCTATTCACAGGCTTGGGCAGACTTCGAACATGACACTGCCGATATAATGGAGTATATCTATGCCTCCAGTGCCGATTTTGGGCTGACAATCTATCAGCAGTTCCCAGAACAGTGATACACGTGGATATCACCAAATCATTATTTACCTGCCCAGATAAGATGGTTATCAGAAACGGTAGTCGATACCTAATCCGATTACATTGTTGGTGCGTGAGTAGGTCTCTGTGCCGTATGAAGCCTGCTTCTCGTAGTCGCTATAGATGCTGATGAAATATCCGGCATTCAGGCGGACTTTCTCGCTGATGTTCCAGGCTCCACCCAGTCCGATGCTATAGCTGTCGCAGGCGAAAGAGGTGTTCTGCTGGTAGCTGTCGGATAGTCCGTAGTCTGTGCGCTGACCGCCACAGCTTACTGTGAACTTATCGTTGATATCGTACTCCACTCCTGCGAGTATCTCGTGAGTGCCGTGAGTTAGCTCCTTCTGGCGGTCATTAGCCATCTTGGCGTTTTTATCGTCGAAGAAATGATATTCGAGAGTTGCACGGAGCTTCGTCGAGAATTCATATCCAGCGGCGACAGAGAGCAGAGCCGGCATGTCGTAACGCGTGCGGGCACCATCTTGATACGGAGCTGTATAGGCTCCAAGCGTCTGCTGGATTCTGCCGAGGAAGCCCTGGGCGCCTGCGGGGTCGGCAGCCATCATGGCAGCTATCGTGGCTGTACCCAGTCCTGCATCCAGCACGTTGGTGTCGTTCTTAGGATTTACCTTCGTGCGGAACTCATAGCGGGCGGTCAGTGTCAGTGGACCCTGATGGTAGTTGATGCTGACCATTGGCGTGAATCCCCATCCCTTCTGATCGACATCGAGCAGTAGTTTTGCCACTTCACCCAGCTGAGGATGGTCTTTGGCTATGACGTGCCCACGATAATAGCCGTCATAATAGTTTATGCGCATTCCGACAGCAGCAGAGAGGCAGTCTATGAGCTTGTAGGTGAAGTTGAACTGTCCGCCATAGATATACTGCTTGCCCTTCATCTCAGAGTCGAGCTTATACTGGTTTGGGGCTATTCCGCTTGAGGCAAGCATGCTCTGGAGGAGTACATTGAACATGGGCACTCCGTTGTCATATTTCACGAATCCACCGCTACCTACGATGCCGATCATTGAGCTGACAGCCCATCGGTCGTGCTTGTAGGCAGCAAAGAGTGCTGGCACGATAGGGGCTGACGCCACGCCTTCGTACTTTGTGTCGCCCAGCTTGATGTCGCGGTTCTGCCAAGGTTTCTGGAAATTGAGTGACAGCTGCCAGCCTTCCTTTGCCCATGCCATTCCTGCAGGGTTGGAGTATGCGGCATCGATGTCGAACGTAGCGCCACGAGCCATCATTCGGTCGAAAGCGATGTGATAGTTGGTGTTGGTCATAAGACCACCAGCGAAAGTTGCGGCACTTGCTGAAAATGCCAATAGTGCAAGGGTTAGGGTTTTCTTAATCATAATCCTGTTGTTTGGTTGATGGGTACAAAGATACGAATAAAATACTGAATAACAGCAATTTCTGTGAAAAAGTTGCCTCATTCTTCATTATTTCCTTAAGATATTTGATATTTATCGCTTTTTTATGTACTTTTGCATACGAAATGAACGAGGCTACGAGAGAATATATCCGCGAGCATGCTGATTCTGACGTGCGCCAGCTGGCACTTCAGGGGAAAAAGAATCCTGAGGTGGATTTGACGTATGCCTTGGAGCAGATAGCCGGTAGGCAAAAGGCCAAAACGAAACTGCCCAGTTGGGCGGGTATCGATGGAATCGTATATCCTCCGCATATTTCGATGGAGCAATGCTCGAGTGAGCAGACAGCGAGGTATAAAGGATGCTTGGTGACTGCCGACAGGTGCTGGACGCATTACAAAGGCGCTGCAGAGTCTGGAACTTCTGTGACGTTTGTAGACCTTACGGGAGGCTTTGGTGTCGATTTTGCCTTTATGGCATCCGCTATCCGCCATCGTCCGACAACCGTCACCCCTCGTTTTGTCTATCTTGAGCAGCAGCCTCACTTATGTGCTATTTCATCGGAGAATTTCAAGTTGTTAGGTCTTGATGCTGAGGTGGTTAACATCGATGGAATCGAATATCTTCATCAGATGCCACATGTCGGCCTTGTCTTCATCGACCCTGCCAGGAGAGACAGTCACGGAGGCAGGACATACGGTATAGCCGAATGCACGCCTAATGTGCTTCTGTTGATGGATGAGCTGATGCAGAAGACTGATGTACTATTGCTGAAGCTATCACCGATGCTCGACTGGCGAAAGGCAGTAAAAGACATCCAGCAGTCGGCAAGGGCTTTCGTGGCCGAAGTACATATTGTATCTGTAGAAAATGAGTGTAAGGAGCTATTGCTGTTGATAACAGGTAAGGAGGTTGAAGACATGACAGTCTGTTGCGTTAACCTCATTTCAGGTAAGCCATCCCAGTACTTTTCCTTTCAGAGTCATAATACGTCTTCTTCCCCTTTATTGAGTCCCTTCGGCAGCAAGCTGCCAGCCGACAACCTCATTCCTTCTTCCTCAAGTTTCTCCCATTTCTTCGAGCCTAACGCCTCCATTATGAAAGCTGGTTGCTACGACGAGTTACAAGCCAAGTTCCCAATTGCCCAGCTCGATAAAAACAGCCATCTGTATGTGTCAAATAAAGAGATTCCCGAATTCCCAGGCAGGCAGTTTGAGATTATCCGAAAGACCTCGATGAACAGGCGCGAACTGAAAGAGGCTCTTGAAGGCATCGACAGAGCGAATATTGCTGTAAGGAACTTCCCTCTTACTGTTGCCGACTTGCGTAAAAGACTTAAACTGAAGGATGGTGGAGACGTGTTTATTTTCGCTACAACCGTTGCAAAAGAAGGGCATCAGTTGTTTATCTGCCGTAAAATTGGTTAAATCTTTTGTTTTTCTTCTTTTTTTTCGTTACCTTTGCAACGGTTTAAAGTTTAAAAACAAAACGAATATGTCATCAGTAGAGGTTAAGAGGGTTACAGACAAGAAAAGTTTGAAAGCCTTCATCGATTTTCATTATGACTTGTACGAGGGTAATCAATATGATGCGCCCAATTTATATAGTGACGATATGCATACCTTGAGCAAGGACAAGAATGCCGCCTTCGAGTTCTGCGAGGCAGAATATTTCCTTGCATACAAGGACGGGAAAGTCGTAGGACGTATCGCAGGTATCATCAATCAAAGAGCCAACGAGAAGTGGAATCGTAAGAGTGTACGCTTTGGATGGATAGATTTCATCGACGATTTGGAGGTGAGCAGTGCTCTTTTTAATGCTGTAGAGAAATGGGGCAAGGAAAAGGGTATGACGGAGATTGTGGGGCCTCTCGGATTCACGGATATGGATCCGGAAGGTATGCTGATAGAAGGCTTTGACCAGTTAGGCACGATGGCGACAATCTATAACTATCCCTATTATCCTAAGCATATCGAACAGCTTGGTGGCTGGGAGAAGGATAATGACTATGTGGAGTTTAAGCTTTTTGTCCCTAAGGCAGAGATGCCTGAGAAGTTCAGGAAGGTGGCAGAGCTGGTGATGAAGCGCTATAACCTTCATCCCTCGCACCCCAAGCGGAGCCAGATTCTCGGAAAAGAGCAGATAGGTCGTAAGGTGCTCAATGTAGTGAACAGGACTTTTGGGAACCTCTATGGTTACTCCCAGATGACCGATGCGCAGATAGACGAGTACCTGAAGATGTATTTCCCCCTGCTCGACATGAATCTTATCTGTCTCATCGAAGACTGGAATACCCCCGACCATGATATCGTAGGCGTAGGAATCTCCATGACATCGATGACGCGTGCGCTGCAGAAATGCCATAAGGGGCGTCTGTTTCCTTTCGGATGGTGGCACTGCATGAGGGCACTGAAATTCCACAAGGCAGAGTGTGTAGACCTTATGCTTGTGGGCATCCTTCCGGAATATCAGCAGAAAGGTGCCAATGCACTGTTGTTCTACGACCTCATCCCAATTTATCAGAGATACGGTTTCAAGTGGGGCGAGACTAACGTTGAAATGGAGACTAATGACAAGGTACAGAGCCAGTGGCAGTATTTGGAGCGTGAGCAGCATAAGCGCCGCAGGTGTTTCCGCAAAACATTGTAAACAGCAATCTGAAAATGGCAGAAAGTAATAACATAATCCCAGAAGAAAACGTCATATACGATGACGACAACATTCGTACTTTAACAGGTCTTGAGCATATACGCCTTCGTCCAGGTATGTATATCGGGCGTCTTGGCGACGGTTCGTCGGCAGAAGACGGAATATACGTCCTGCTGAAAGAGGTGTTCGACAATTCCATCGACGAGTTTAAAATGAAATCGGGCGATAGAATCGAGGTGACCGTAGAGGACAATCTCCGTATCTCGGTTCGTGACTACGGGCGAGGCATACCTCAGGGCAAGCTCATCGAGAGCGTGAGCATACTGAACACCAGTGGAAAGTTCGACTCAAAGGCATTTAAGAAGAGTATCGGTCTTAACGGAGTAGGAGTTAAGGCCGTTAATGCGCTAAGTGCCCACTTTGAGGTGCGAAGCTACCGTGACGGGAAAGTGCGTAAGGCAACTTTCGAGTGCGGAAAGCTCACAAGCGATATCACAGAGCCGACTCAGGACGAGAACGGTACATATATCTATTTCGAACCGGATTCATCGATGTTTCATAACTATAAGTTCCATGATGAGATAGTAGAAAACATGCTCCGCAACTACACCTATCTCAATATAGGACTGACGATAATGTATAACGGGCGGCGCATACTCTCCCGTCATGGGCTTGAAGACCTGCTTAAGGACCGTATGACCAGCGATGCCCTCTATCCCATCATCCACCTCCAAGGCGAGGATATCGAGATAGCGTTCACCCATGCCAATCAGTATGGCGAAGAGTATTATTCTTTCGTCAACGGACAGCACACTACCCAGGGCGGCACGCATCAGAGCGCATTCAAGGAGCATATCGCAAGGACCATCAAGGAGTTCTTCAATAAATATGAATATGGTGATATCCGTACTGGTATCGTAGCTGCTATCTCTATCAATGTAGAAGAACCGATTTTCGAGAGTCAGACGAAGATTAAGCTCGGATCGACGGTAATGTCGCCCGATGGAATCAGTATAAATAAATATGTAGGCGACTTCGTAAAGCAGGAAGTAGACAACTACCTGCATATCCACGGCGACGTGGCAGAGGTGCTGGAGAACAAGATCAAGGAGAGTGAGCGCGACCGCAAGGCGATGGCAGGTGTCACCAAGCTGGCCCGAGAGCGTGCCAAGAAGGCCAACCTCCACAACCGTAAGCTGCGCGACTGCCGTATCCACTTCTCAGATGCCAAGAATGAGCACAAGGAGGAGTCGAGCATTTTCATCACCGAGGGTGACTCTGCCAGCGGAAGTATCACCAAGAGCCGTGACGTGAACACACAGGCGGTGTTCTCGCTCAGGGGAAAGCCGCTCAACAGTTTTGGACTCACAAAGAAGGTGGTGTATGAGAATGAGGAGTTCAACCTTCTTCAGGCAGCCCTTGATATCGAGGAGGGTCTCGACACACTGCGATACAATAAGGTCATCGTGGCTACCGATGCTGATGTAGATGGAATGCATATACGGCTACTGATAATCACGTTCTTCCTGCAGTTCTTCCCAGAGCTGATAAAGAAGGGACATGTATATGTGCTGCAGACACCGCTCTTCCGTGTGCGCAACCGCCGTACAAAGATCAAGAACAAGCAGGTGATAGCTGAGGCTGATGCGAATGCTGACAAAAAGAGCGATTTCATCACTCGTTATTGCTATAGCGAGGAGGAGAGGGTAAAGGCAATCAGCGAGTTGGGACCTGACCCTGAGATTACACGATTCAAGGGTCTGGGCGAGATTTCTCCAGAGGAGTTTGCCGGTTTCATCGGCCCGGATATCCGTCTGGAACAGGTGACACTCCATAAGACAGATCAGGTGCAGAAGCTGTTGGAATACTACATGGGCAAGAACACGATGGAGCGCCAGAACTTCATCATCGATAACCTCGTGATTGAGGAAGACCGCCCTGAGGAAGACGTGTATGAGTAATTAGGAATTAGAAATTAGGAAATATGATTACCAGGATGAACTGGAGAGTACCTTTTGGTGTATTGCTATTTGGACTGTTTGGTATAAATGCTGAGGCGCAGTTTCGCGTGAACAATGGTGAAGGCAGTCCGCTACGAAAGCTTCAGTATGCAGAGGTTGCCATCAATAATCTCTATGTAGATAGTGTCGATGAAAAGAAGCTTGTTGAGGATGCTATTCGTGGCATGCTCGAGAAGTTGGACCCACATTCTACCTATGCTACCCCTAAGGAGGTAAAAGAACTGAACGAGCCTCTGAACGGTAACTTTGAAGGTATCGGTGTGCAGTTTAATATGATGCAGGACACGCTGATGGTGATCCAGCCTGTTACTAACGGACCTTCTGAGAAGGCAGGAATCATCGCTGGCGACCGTATCGTTTCTGTGAATGACACTGCTATTGCCGGTGTTAACATGTCAAGGGAGGAGATAATGAAGCGCCTGCGCGGCCCGAAGGGGACTAAGGTAAGTCTTGGAATCATTCGTTCCGGCATACAAGACAAGCTGTCATTCACCGTCGTGCGTGATAAGATTCCCGTCCATTCTATCGATGCTACATACATGATTCGTCCGGGTATAGGATATATCCGTATCGGCAACTTCGGAGCGCAGACTTACGATGAATTCGTGGAAAGTCTTGATAAGCTGCAGGCACAGGGCATGAAGGATCTTATCCTCGACCTTCAGGAGAATGGCGGAGGCTATCTCAAGGCGGCAGTCGATATAGCTGATGAGTTCTTGAAGCGCGGTGATATGATTGTCTATACCGATGGGCGTAAGACTCAGCGCTATGAGTATCGGGCACGCGGCGGAGGCCGTTTTACCACTGGCAAGGTGGTGGTGCTCGTTGATAGCTACACTGCCTCAGCAGCAGAGATTGTCACCGGAGCCATCCAGGATCAGGATCGTGGTTTGGTCGTTGGAAGGCGTACCTTCGGAAAGGGACTCGTACAGCGTCCTATCGACCTGCCCGACGGCTCTATGATACGTCTCACGGTGGCTCATTACTATACTCCTTCCGGCCGCTGTATCCAGAAGCCTTACACAAAGGGTGGGGCAAAGGACTATGCTATGGATATGGTCAATCGCCTGAAGAGCGGAGAGCTGACCAATGCCGACAGCATCCACTTTGCCGACAGTCTTAAGTTTGAGACGCTCCGCGAGCATCGCACGGTATATGGTGGCGGAGGTATCATGCCCGACTATTACATCCCTCTCGACACGACGGTATATACCCGATTCCATCGGGAGCTTGCGGCAAAGTCGGTAGTTATTCAGGCTAATCTCAGGTATGTTGACAACCATCGTAAGGAACTGAAGAAGCGCTGGACAGACTTTGCTGACTATAAGCAGAACTTCGAGGTGCCTCAGAGTCTTATAGATGAGATCATAGCAGAGGGCGAGAAACAAAAGATCAAGCCAAAGGATAAGGCAGAGCTTGAGAAGACACTGCCCTATCTTCGTTTGCAGATGAAGGCTCTCATAGCCCGTGACCTTTGGGACATGAGCGAGTATTTCTCCGTTTTCAACGAGAGTAGCGAGATAGTAAAGAAGGCTTTGGAGGTAATCTCAACTAACTAGTTCATCTATAATTATGAAGAAATTGATTTCATTCGGTCTGTTGCTGCTTGCTGTTACCATGCAGGCACAGACAGCGAGGAAGTTTACTCTCAACCTTACTGACGACGGTAAGGCGCAGATGGTATGCTTTCTTCCGCAGAACCCTTCAGGAAAAGCCATCGTGGCTGTTCCGGGCGGAGGCTATTCCATGTTGTCGAACACCCATGAGGGCTATCTTGCCTCTGACTGGCTCAACCAGCAGGGTATAGCCTACTTTGTGGTAAACTACCGTTTGCCCGAGGGCGACCGCAGCAAGCCTATAGGTGATGTGGAGGGTGGAATCCGCATCGTGAGAGATTCTGCTGCAGTATGGGGCATCAATCCTCACGACGTGGGTATCATGGGATTCTCGGCCGGAGGTCATCTGGCATCGGTGATTTCTACTCATTCAGACTTTGAGGTGCGCCCGGACTTCACGATACTGTTCTATCCTGTCATTTCTATGGATGAGAGGGTGTCGCACAAGTGGTCGTGTGTCAACTTCCTCGGTAAGGAAGGACAGAAGGATCCTGCCCTCGTGCGTGATTTCTCTACGATGAATTCTGTGCGCCGCCATCTTACGCCTCCTGCTCTCATCATATCAGCCAGTGATGACCGTCTGGTACCCTTTATCACCAACGGCCTGGAATATTACAAGGCAATGCGCCGCGAAGGCAATGACTGTGCGATGCTGGTTTACCCCACAGGTGATCACGGCTTCGGATTCGGTCCTTGGTTCAAGTATCACGACCTGTTGCTCGAAGAACTTGGCACGTGGCTTAAGAATCGTCAGGCTCCGCAGGCAGATGCCATACGTGTGGCATGTATCGGAAATAGTATCACCGACGGTTTCGGCATAGATATGGCAACACAGTACGGCTATCCCGCCCAGTTGCAGAAGAAACTGGGTAATGGCTATTGGGTGAAGAACTTCGGTGTCAGCTCTCGCACGATGCTCAACAAGGGTGACTTCCCGTATATGAACGAGATGGCATGGAGAGATGCGCTGGCATTCAAGCCGGATATCGTGCTCATAAAGCTTGGTACCAACGACTCAAAGCCATATAACTGGCAGCACAAGGCAGAGTTCCGGCAGGACCTGGAGCAGATGGTACTGACGCTGAGACCGGATTTGGCCGTTTCATCGAAGAAAAGGAAGAAGGCAAAGAGCATCGTACCTGCCAAGCCGGAGATATATCTCTGCACTCCAATCAAGGCCGAGAAGCCTACATGGGAAATCAGCGACTCTGTGATAGCCAATGAGATAATCCCCATCCAGCAGGCTGTCGCTGCCAAGTACGGGCTTAAGGTCATCGACCTCCATACACTATATGAGGGTGGGGCACAGCAGATGCTTCCCGACGGTATTCATCCCAACGGCAAAGGTGCCCTGCGCATGGCAGAGATCATCTTTGACGCCTTGAAGAAGTAATGCCTATCGTTCCAGTTCGAACACTGGGATGAACGACTTATCGACAGCGGTGGTTACAGTCTGACCACCGCTGTAGTATTTTCCTGTCTTCCGGTCACGCCAGCGACCGGTGGTCTTGGGCAGATAGGTCTGCCACTCTGTGACATTCGGCTCAGTGACAGGGCTGATGAGCAGGCGTGGTCCGAACATGTACTCATACTTCTGCGCCAGGGCCTGCGGGTCGTCGGCAAAGTCGAACACCAGCGGGCGCATCAGTGTATAGCCCTCCTTGGCGATACGCTCTGCGCACTCCTCGATATATGGGCGCAGGGCCTCGCGCTCCTTTATGCATCTGGCAATTATCGCCTGTGCCTCGGGTCCGTAGTTCCAGGGCTCTGTATTACTCATGTAGCCGTGTACTCGCATCAGTGGCAGATAGACGCTCGTCTCTATCCATCGGAGCATCCGCTCGATGTAATCGCTGTTTTCATACTGGTCTCTCGGACGGAAGAATCCGCCTGCATCGTAGGTCCACCAGGGGATGCCTGCTGCCTGAATGCCAAGACCTGCTACGATCTGACGACGGAATGTCTCCCAGTCGTTGCCCACGTCTCCGCTCCAGAGTGCCGAGCCATAGCGCTGTATGCCAGGGAATCCGCAGCGGGTAAGGATTACTGGCTCACGGCCTGCCTCTACGAGTCCTTCATAGACGGTCTTGTTGACGAGCAGAGGATATACGTTGCGAACCTGCTCGCCGCTCCACTTGCCGTTGTTTACCCTTCTGCCCACGAGGTCATCGTTCTCCGGCTCTGTGGCATCCTGCCACCAGGCATCTATGCCGAGAGGCAGCAGGCGCTCTCTGAAGTTCTTCCAATAAGAGGCAGCGGCCTGGGGATTAAAGAAGTCTATCCAGTCGGTGCCGGGGATATAGTAGTTGTCTTTTACCATCTGCCGGCCCACTTCTGAGTTCTTGTCTATCTTCGACCATACGCTGAGCATCAGGCGGACATCCATCTTGTGCAGGCTGTCTGTGAGGGCTTTGGGGTCGGGATAGAACTCCTCGTCGAACTTCATGGAGTTCCAGCCGTATTTGCCCCAATACTGCCAGTCCTGTACGATGAGGCTGAGGGGTATGTCTTCAGTGCGGAAGCGGTTGGCCGTTTCGAGGATTTCCTGAGAGCTGTGGAATCGTTCGCGGCAGTGGATGTATCCCAGAACCCATTTTGGCATCTGCGGGCACTCTCCAGTCAGCTCGCGGTAAGTGGCGATAATCTCGTCTGGTGTGCCGATGAAAACGGTGTAATCTACAGCTGTTGCCACAGGACTGCGGAAGGTTGTCTCGTCCTTGACCTTATTATAATATAGGGTCGGCTTGTCGTCTTTTGTCAGTTCTGCTGTCAGGGTATGCCGGCCTTTCTCCAGATGCACTGTCTCTGAGGCAGTAGGTGGCAGCCACAGGTTCTGCATCTCGATGACGTTCTTGCCGTCGATGGCGAGGTTATGCCTGCGAGCCATCTTCTGTCCTACATCCAGCAGCAGTGCATAGTCGCCTGCCTCGCTGATGTCTATCGTTGCCTCGAAGATGTGGCGCTCGCGCACTTCCTGCTTGCCGCCTTCGGTGGAGGTTACGTTCACCACCTCGCGCTGTCCGTCGCCTTCGCGCTTGATGAGGCTAACGCTCTGGCTGCAGGGGTTGAAGTCAGTCAGACCGTAGTTGTTCCACAGGATGCCGTATCCCTTGCTTGAGATGAGCATGGGTATGGATATCTGGGTGTTCACCTGTGTCAGTCGTCGTGAAAGCCCTCGCACGTTGCTGTGGCCATCCTGAAACTGACCCAGCCCGAAGAGATACTCGTCCTTTGGAGAGCAGAACGACAGTGTCGCCTCACCGTTTTCCAGCTGATGCTTGAAGGCGGTGAAGACTGTCTTGCCGCTGCGGTCCTTCACGATGAGCTGCTTGCGCTTCTTATCTACGGTGACTTTCAGGTCGCTGTTGTCAGCATTCTCATGCTTGACATAGATCCAGTCGGGCAGGTCGCTCTTCGCTTCTCCCTTTGTGAATTGTACACGGATGGCATTCTTTGCCACATTACTGACTTTCAGTTGACCACCACTGAAAGGCTGCTGGGCAAATGTGATAATGGCGCAGCAGAATAGTGAAATAGTTGATAATATCCTCATGACGCGGCAAAGATACACAATTTTCGTAATAATTAGCTTATAATCACGTTATTTTTTTGGAGAAATGCGAGATATTCCTGAAAATTTGTCGTATAACAAGTAGAGTGAGACAAGAAAAGAGCGCATTAGCAGAGGCAGAACTCGTTGAAGCAGTCCGCATGGGACTGCGCGAGGGACAGACGGAAATGGTCTGCCGCTATGCAGAGCGTGTCTTTGCTATGGTGGTGAGACAGGTTACCGACGTGATGGATGCCCAGGAGCTGACACAGGATACATTCCTCCGCGCCTTCAGCCGCATCGACAGCTATGACCCGCAGAAGGCATCGCTCTCCACCTGGCTCTGCCGGATAGCCTACCGCTTGACGCTCGACTTCCTGAAGCGCCGTAGCCCGGCGATAGTCTCTATGGAGGAGTCGTCAGTATGGCAGACGGACATCAGCGACGAGCTGTTGGAGGCAGAACTCTCCACAGGCACCGAAGAGCGAATAGGACTGCTGGAGCAGGTGATGGACAGCCTGCCCGATGACGAACAGATGCTCTTGACGCTCTACTACTTCGAGGACCATCCGCTGACGGAGATAGCCTACATCACAGGTGTCGATGCAAAGGTCCTGGCCAACCGCCTCTACCGCATCAGGAAGAAGCTATATATGAAAATGAAAAAGTGAGATATAAAAATGAATACAGACAAGCCATTTAAGGACACTGACATTCGCGAGGCCCTGCGCCGCAGATATGCCAATACGCCAAAGTTGCCTGACGACTTTATGGCCAGCATGGAGCAGCGGATGGCAGATCGGGAGAATCGCCGTCCCTTGATTCTCTCAGCCTTAGCCGTTGCAGCCGCCATCGCACTGCTCGTTCTGCTGGTGAAACCGCATCAGGCTCAGCCGGATAGAGGGGCGCTGGCGACGACCCACGTACCTCGACACCCTCGACCCACGTACCTCGACGATGCCGACCCACGTAGCTCGACACCTTCGACCCACGTACCTCGAAAGGCAGAGCCCGACGGTCACGCAGTCCGCCCCATACAGACTCAGAATTCGTGCGGTACGGATTCGAAGTACGCCCGGTACGGACTGACAGCAGCATCAGATAGCAGTGACAATCAGCCGCTGTCTGCTAAATTGAGCCATCCCAACTTGCACTACGCTGCTCAAATAAAGACAGAAGATACAGTAGCTTATCAGGCACCGAGCCGCATGGAGGATTTTATTGCTAAACTGGCTGATTTTAATCAGGTTAAGGCTGTGCCGCTCAATTGTTCCCCAGATAAAGGCGTCGACAGCACTATTGTCAGCACAGCCTACGTCTTTGAAGACAAGGAAGAGTTCGACCTCTTTGCCCGGTTGCTGCAGGCTGCCTGCTGGTACGACTCGAAGACACCTGGCTACCTGCTGAACTTCTCCCACCAGCAGTTCTTCTTCACCCTGAAGGATCTCCGCAAGGGCGAGAAGTATCTCTGGATAGCAGAACGCCTCATGGACGGGCGTATCCTGCTCTTCAGTACCCACTCACCGATAGAAACGGAAATCTCCTCGGTCTGTTATCAGGCATATCGCGAACAATTGACGCATTCCAACCCAAGTACATTACAATTCTAAAATATCAAAGCCGTATGAAAAGATTCTTAATGATGAGCCTCCTGACGGTGGCAACCCTCGCCTCGCAGGCACAAGCAATTGGCATTTGGACTTCCAGTCATCAGCCGGACAACTCCAGCGTGAAGGAATATGCTAAGAGCGTGGGCAACTTCTTTCCTCGCCCAGAAGTCAAAACAGACAAGAAGAAGACTACTGCCGTGTGGCATGGGACGAATATGGATTGGGTGAAGGACTATTGTGAGGCAAAGAATGTCGCGATAGAGAAAGATTACCTGAAATTGTTCCCTGAGATGGTAGGTGTATTTGAAAATCAGGCCTATGTACCGCTGAGTTGGCGACTGACGGAAGAGAACAATGAGGCAGTGCTGCACTGCTTTTTCCCCATGCCTGCCGACGAAGTGAGCAATTTGTTTCTGGCCTCAGAAGAGACGTGCCTCGTGGATCAGGAGACAGGCGTGCAATATCGCATTCGTCGAACGGAGCCGGATACGTATAACAAACACTTCACCGTAAAGGCGAAGAAAGGCGACGTGCTCGACCTGAAGATATTCTTCGCCCCGCTGCCTGAGACGACTAAAGACATAAGAATCTACGGTGTTTCCTGCTGGAATATGATGGGATTACCTGTAAAAATCGGCAATCAGTTCTACGGAACAGCCCAGTATTACGATAGCATTCCGCAGTTCCACAAACCTCGTTTGCTGAGAGAGCACCTTAACGATAATCTGCCTTACGACCGCCAGAACTGGAACACATGGAAGGTAATGACAGATGCTCATCTGATCAAACCACTAAAGAATAATACGATGGCAATATGGCGCACCCCGGAGGCCACCTACCTTGCCGTTGGCTACGAGCAGAACTGGACGCGCGAGTATTTTGTGTTCGAGCATGACATCAAACTCATTGACGAGACGGGACACCAATACAAACTCCGCGAGACACAGGGCATTCCCCAAGATGAACTGTTCTTCATGGAAGGCATGGCCGGCGACTATATCGCCTACGTGATGGTGTTCGACCCATTACCCCTGGATCTGACGAAGATCATCTATATCGAACCAGCCGGTGAGCCTTTCAATGCGTGGGGTGCCAACTGGTCTGGCAGTGTGACCACTCTCGATATCAAGCAGCTCCAGGAGAATCAGAAACTATTTGAATACTTCCCGCGCAAAATCGTGGAATAACTACAAAGCTTATGTAACGTAATTTTAAAACTGATTATGATTCAAACCCGGGAATCGGCATGAGGCGCAGTGATGCGCCTCATGTTTTTTATAGCTCGAATCCGTATCCTAC
>DGTJ01000111.1 GCA_002393725.1 Prevotella sp. UBA4339
CACCCGTCTGCAGGTAGATATTGTTGTCCATACCCGGCAGGCCCTGTGTGTATCCCAGATATGCAAACACGAAGGCTCCCATCAGTCCGAAGGGCACGCTGAAGAGAACTGCCCAAGGAGTGAACCACGAGTTGTAGAGCGAAGCCAGGATGAGATAGATCAGTATGGCGCATATCACGTAGATGAGTGCTGTGGCATTCGAGCCGGCAGTCTCCTCCAGCTCGCGCGACATGCCGCTGTACTCGAAGGTAGCCGTATTAGGCATCTCCTCCTTGAACACCTCAGCGATGACCCTGTGAATGTCGCCCTCGGTATATCCGCTGTTGGGAGTCACATAGCAGGTGATGGCCTGCATCAGGTTGAAATGCTCGATATTGGCCGGCCCGACAATCTCCTTCAGACTGACGAATTCTGAGATAGGCGCCATCTTGCCGCCCTGCACCTGCACGAAGATGTTTTGCAGCGACTGCGGATCGAGCCTGTATTCGGGCGATGCGGCAGCCATGATGCGATACACCTTACCAAACTGGTTGAAGTTGCCGATATACGCTCCGCCGCAGTATGCTCCCAGAGTGTTGAGCACGAATTCCGGCGTCACCCCTGCACGGTCGCACTGTGCTGCATCGACATCCACCTGATACTTCGGGAATCGCTCTGAGTAGGTGGACGAGGCAGAGGCTATCTCCGGGCGCTCCAGCAACTTGGCCAGCAGTCGCTCCGTATGCTTGGCAAATTCCGACAGGTTGCCGTCGGTGGGGTCTTCCACGATAAGGGTAATGTCGTTACTCGTACCATAACCGGGTATCTGAGGCATCTGGAAGGGTATCACCTGCAAGTTCTTGATGTCTTGACAGTCGAAGTAGAATCGGTAGAGCACGAGGTCGATCAGGTGGTTGATACCCGGACGGTCGTCCCAGTTCTTCAGTCGCACCACCATAGTGGCGTAGTTAGAGCCCGCACCTGCCAGCATACCGTATCCGCAGGTGGTCGAGAAGCTCTCCAGCTCTGGTATCTTCTTCACCTTCTCCTCCACCTTCTTCACCATCTCTCGGGTCTGCTTCAGCGTAGTACCCTCCGGGGCACGTATCTCGGCCAGGAACACTCCCTGGTCCTCCTGAGGCACAAGCCCCGACGGCAGGCTCTTCATGAAGAACACCAGCAGCACTGCAGCCAGTGCCAGTAAGCTCCAGGCCAGCAGCGGGCGCTTGATAAACTTCTGCACGCTCTTGCTGTACTTGTTATATATAGCGCTGTAGCTGGCTGTGTAGGCTTTCTTTGTGTAATAGGTCAGGCTCTTGCCTTCCTTCTTGCCCTCGGTGACGCGCATCATGATAGCGCAGAGAGCCGGACAGAGCGTCAGTGCAGACACACACGACAGACCTACTGACGAGGCTATGGTCACACCAAACTGAGTGAAGAATGTGCCCGACGTGCCGGGCATGAACATCACGGGTACGAACACCGCCATAAACACCAAGGTGCACGATACGACTGCCACCGACACCTCGTTCATGGCCTGCCGAGTGGCTTCGCGTGCATCACTGATGCCTCCCTCCATCTTCGCCATGACTGCCTCAACCACCACGATGGCATCATCCACCACCGTACCGATGGCGAGCACCAGTGCGAAGAGCGTCAGTATGTTGAGCGAGAACCCTGCCAGCGACACCACTGCAAATGTGCCCAGCAGCGACACGATGATAGAGATAGAAGGGATGATGGTGGCCTTGAAGTTCTGCAGGAAGAAGAACACCACGAGCACCACGAGTATGATGGCGATGACGAGCGTCTCCACCACGTTATGGATGGCGGCGAAGAGGAAGTCGTCGGAAGTCATCATCGTCACAAACTCCAGCCCGGCAGGCATTGTCTTCTTCACCTCCTCAAACATCTTGTTGATACTGGCGTTCACCTCTGTGGCGTTGGCCCCCGGGGCAGCGAACACCATGAAGAGCGCGCCCGGCTTGTCCTGTATGTTCGAGGTGAAGTTGTAGCTCATCGCCCCTATCTTCACCTCCGCCACGTCGCTCAGCTGCAGCATGCCGCCGCCTTTGGTGCGCAGCACGATGCTATTAAACTCCTCTACGGTCTTGAGCGTACCCTTGTACTGCATGGAGTACTGGTAGGAGTTGCCCGACTGCTCTCCCAGCGTGCCCACAGCCGATACGAAGCTCTGCCCTCCGATGGCGGCGAACACGTCGTTAGGCGTCAGCCCATACTGCGCCATCACGTCGGGCTTCAGCCAGATGCGCAGAGCATAGGTATTACCCAGGCTCAGCACGTTGCCCACTCCCGTGATACGCATCAGCCGGGGCTTGATATTGATATCCACATAGTTCGACACGAAGTCCTCGTTGTACTTTCCGTCGGCACTCTTCACTGCGAATATCCTCAGGATATTGTTCTGTCGCTTCTCCACCTTCACGCCCACCTTAGTGACGTCGGCAGGCAGCAGCGCCAGTGCCCCGCTCACGCGGTTCTGCACGTTGACCGCCGCCATGTCGGCATCGGTGCCCTGCCTGAAGAATACGTTTATCTCCACGTCGCCGTTCGACGACGCCTTCGAGGTGATGTAAGTCATGTCGGTCACACCGTTGATAGCCTCCTCGAGGGGCTGTATGACCGACTTCATCACCGTGTTCTCGTCGGCACCGGAGTAGCTGGTGGTTATCGACACCGTGGGTGGGGCGATGTCAGGATACTGCTCCACTGGCAGCGTAGTCATCGATATATAGCCCACCAGCGCAATCACTATAGAGATGGCACACGCCATCACGTATTTATTAATAAATATATTGTTCTTCATACTGCGGAAGCTGATTATTCACCGTTTTTTCACTATTCCCCCTTCACCTCCTCAGCCGCGAAGAGCACCTTCTGCCCCTCCGTCACGTTGTTGGCTCCGTCGGTCACTATCCTGTCGCCCTCGTTCAGTCCGCTGGTCACGATGAAGTCCTTGCCGTTGCCCGCATCCTCCGTCGTCACCTCTACAGCCGTAGCCGTGCTGTCGGCCTTCACCTTATACACCTGCGCTTTGTCCTGCAGCCTCACCACGGCGTGCTGCGGCACCACAATCAGGTTCTTCTCAGCAAATGTCATGACTATCGTGCCCTGTATGCCCGAATAGAGATGACCGTCGGGGTTGGGAAACGCCACTTTGCTGGTGAGCGATCCTGTAGCCGCGTCCACCACTCCCGTCAGGCTCACCACTCGCCCCTTGTGAGGATACTCCGTGCCGTTCTTCATCACGAATGTAGCCTCGGGCAGGCTGGCTATATACTTGTCCACGTCGTCGGCCTTCATGCCGCTCTGCACCAGCGCCTCCACGATGGCCTCCGTCACCGAGAACTCCGCATACATGTTCGTGTTGCCGCTCACCATCGTCAGCTCTGTCAGCGGCGACACCTGGTCGCCGGTACGCACAGCGATCTCTCCCGTCACACCCGACACAGGAGCCGTGATCGTGCAGAATCCCAGGTTCACCTTAGCACGGTTGACGGCCGCCCGAGCCTGGGCTACAGCCGCCTGCGCCTGCTTGTAGGCGTTCTCACTATTGCTAAGCATGTAGCTGCTCACAATTTTCTTGTCAAAGAGGTTCTTGTTCGACTCAAACTCCAACTTGGCAGAGTTCTCCTGCGCCAGCGCTGCCTGCAGGTTGGCCTGAGCTGCCTCCAGCTCGAGCTGGGCATTGCGCGAGTCGATCACGAAGAGCGTCTGTCCTTTCCTCACCTGCTGACCCTCCGTCACGCATATCCTCATCAGCTGTCCGCTCACCTGGGGCGTGATAGTGACGTCGTTCTGACCTTTCATCCTGGCACTGAACCTATATGGCAGCTCGATGTCGGTCTTCTTCACGGTCATTGTCTCAAACGATGAGTTCTTCTCCTTGGGCATGTCCACCCCGCACGAAGCGAGTCCGAGGGTCAGTGTGGCGGTTGCCACAGCCCACTTCATAGCACATTTCTTTTTCATTCCTATCAAATAATAATTTTTAGTTAATCAATTATCTTAAGTTCTCTGTTCCGCTTCTGTAATGCAGACTGTCATTAACAATCGCAAAAATAATCAAATTTTCTCAAATAACATTGCTCAATGGGCCTTATAAGCTAATTTTTGTTTATTTTAAAACTTTTTTTGTAGATTTTGCAACTTATTGCTTCTGAGAGCGCTGCTTATCGAGCGGCAATAGTGACAAAAGCCGTCATGCCAGGCTTCAGGTGGGGGTGAGAAGCCAGCGTAGCCTCTATTCGTACCATTCCGTCATTATCTATCACCGGGCTGATGGCACTCACCACTGCTGTATGCTGCTCTGAGGGATAGGCGATGGTAGCGATGCTGACCTTGGCTCCTGTCTGGTATCTGGCCAATTCGCTCTCGAGCACATCGAAGCATACTTTCAGTCGCTCTGTATCTACGATGTAGAATAGGGCTTCGCCAGGAGTGGCAGCACCATAGAGGGTGTTCTGGATATTTGAGACAGCCCCAGAGACGGGGGCGGTAATGGTGTAATAGGACAACTCATGCTCTAGCCCGTGCAACTCGGCTTTTGCTTCGTTGTAGCCGCTGTTGATACGCGCCAGACGCTTAATATTATCCGGTGCTTCATCAAGATGGTCGTGCTTATAGCCCTGTCCCATTAAGATTGCCTGATACTGGAATTCGGCTTTCTCCAGCTTGGCTCTACTGTGAAGAATCTTCTCACGCAGTGAAGCATCGTTTAGCCGTGCTACGACCTGCCCTTTCCTGACATGCTGTCCGGTCTTTTCTATGCCGAACATGACTATCTGTTCCGCAATACGGCTAAAAACAGGTATCTCACGTATTGCTTCTATCCTACCTTTGTTAGCCGCCCGGTAAGTCAGAGCCTGCTGACTGGCAGGGGCTTGGACAGACTTCACTGTCAGAGTATCAGGCTGCTGTGTAACAGCTTGCTGTTCCGTATTCGACTGACAGGCTGTGAGAAGGGGAATAAGGAAAAGACTTATATACTTATTCATATTGTATGAGGGTTTGTAGATGATAGTGAGTTGTCCAGAATTCTTCCAAGGCAGTCAGGTAATTAGTGTAGGCAGTGAGCCACCTGTTTTGCCCGAGAGTGAAAGTATTAATATCGCATAGACCATTGGCATAGTCCTCCACAGACTCATAGAACTGAGCCTCAGCCAGTTTGGCAGTCTCAAGTGTGCTTATGAGGATCGCTCTGCAGGCATTCAGCTTCTGCAGGGTCACGATGGCGTCTTCTGCCAGAAGGCGCTCTGTCTCCTGAAGTGCCAACTCCTGACGTTCCATCCATGCCGTAGCTGCAGCATGCCGCTTTCTGGCAGCACCATGATCCATCAGCGGTATGGTGACCTGTACAGTGCCTAAAGCATACAGTTGCTGATTCTTGAATGCACTGCCAAAGGTTGAATTAACCTGCTGCAACCCCAGATTGATATCAAGCCCAACGTTGATGCCCCGTTCCTTGTGTGCCTTTTCTTCCTGATGGCGGGCTTCTGTAAGTTCGGCAAGCTGGTGCTGGTAGGCAGGACTGTTGTTCTTGGCAAGCATTGCGACATCCTCTGCCGTATAATGCACGGCAGGTGGCGTATCAGGTATAGTCAGCAGAGGCATGCTGTCAGGGATTTGTTTCATACGCAGCAGTGATGCCAGTGCAGTCCTTGCCTCATGCTCATCCTTGCGTGCCAAAGCCAGTTGGTTGGCGGCATTCTGTTTCTGCAGTTCTATTGAATGCAGTTCTGCCTGCGTTACGATAGCGATAGTGGCCTTCTCACGGGCAATAGCCAGTATGGTGTCGTTCAGACTCAGTTCATCCTGACGCAATAGCAGCATCCACTGCCGGCACGCTAATCGGATGTAGCGCACAGTTGTCTCCTCAGCGATGCACCGCAATTCGTACTCATGCTGCTGGCGTGCAGCCTTCATACGCTGGTCTTCCACCAGTTTTTCCCATCGGAAGGGATTGTATCCCAGCAGTTCATGGCTATAGCCTGCCAATAGGGGACTAACGACGAACTGACGCGGATGGCCAGAGGCTTCCTCACGGAAGAACTCACTCCAGACGGCCTGAGTGCCAATGAAAGCCTCACCACCGAAGGGCAGCACTTTCTGGGTGAGTCTCAGCTGAGCCGAGGTAGAGAGGATGTCGAAATTGCGCAAGTAAACGTAGTCGCGGCTGGGGTCACTGACGATACGCGTGTAATTAGGTACAAACTTCAGTGAGAGCTGTGGCTTGCGCAAAGCTTCAAAAGCCTCGTATGAAGCCTGCCGACTATGATATTCCTGCCGGCTCTGGAAGGCTGTGATGGCACTGTCTTGCGCCAAATGTATCACCTCGTCGAGGGTCAGCGATCTCCCTCCCTGATTATGCATTTCCGAATCACGGACCTGTCCCCATGCTCCGAGTGACACGGACTCGAGAGCGAGGAATGTCAAGCCTATCAGTATGCGTATATCGATTCTATTCTTCATACTCTTCTTTATCTTTAATGTCGGAGAAATAACCTTGACTCTGGAGTTTCTCGAAACTGCCGTCGGCAGCTATCCGACCATCCTTCAGCACTAAGATGCGGTTACACTGCCGGATGGTGCTCAGCCGGTGAGCTATGACGATGCGGGTACACTTCAGTTTGGCCATATTCTCCACCACTTTTTGCTGGCTGATGTTGTCGAGTGCCGATGTAGCCTCATCGAGGAAGAGTACCTTTGGCTTCCTGACCAAGGCACGCGCAATAAGGATGCGCTGCCGCTGGCCGCCTGAGACGCCCTTGCCGTCTGTGGTGATGGGCGTGTCCATGCCTAAAGGCATCTGGCGGATATCTTCATCGAGTGCAGCCAAGCGTGCTGCTTCCCAGGCATCATCGTCAGTCAACTTCGGATTATTGAAGATAATGTTGTCACGTATTGTGCCCTCAACGAGTTGACCATCCTGCATGCAGATGCCAATGCAGTAGTGCCGCAGGCTGCGCAGATTGATATCGCTGAGGTCGTACTGGTCGTAGAAGATGGAACCCGACAGGGGTTTCTCCAAGCCCATCATCAGTCGCATCAGCGTGCTCTTGCCACAACCCGACGCTCCGACCAAAGCAACGTAGTCGCCACTGTTGATGGTCAGGTTGAGTTCGTTGAAGAGCATTGGCATGTCGTCGGCATAGCGGAATTTCAGACCGCGAATCTCCATGCTACCCGTAATGTTCTTCACCACTTGAGCCTCCTCCTTTGTCTCTGTCTTTGCTGCCAGGATAGGACGGCAGAGCTGTATCTCCGGCAGCAGGCGCGACATCAGCGACGTGATGCCCTGCAAGTTGGACACGGCCTGGCAGACAATTCCCAGCACGGCACAATAGGCGATATAGTCGGAGAGCGACAAATGGTAGTACCAGGCCGCCCACATCGTCACAATCATGGGCAACAGCCTGAGGCAGTAGCCGATGCCGGTGACCACGAAACTGGCCAGCGGCTGTCGGCTGCTAAAGGCCTCTGTGGGGGCGTATGCCTTTGCCCACTGATGGAAGGCACGGAACTCCGCTCCCGTGGTCTTGATCTTCTGGATGCCTGAAAACAAGGCAAACAGCATACCTATGAGCCGTGATCCGCTGGCGTTCACACTGCGCTGCACTTTTTGTGTATAGTGGCTCTCCAGTATGAGGGCTGCGATCCGTATCAGGACGACGATGATGCCAGTGTAGAGCAGCGGTCCGCCATAGATGAAGAACTGTGCGACCATGACGAACGAGAACAGGAAGGTCAGGAGCGTTGACAGGAAACTGGCCGTCAAGTTGGAACTCACGCGCGAAAACGACAACAGGCGGTTGCTGAGGTCGCCAGGCGTAAACCTCTTGGTAAAGGTGGTGGGCATTTGCAGCAGTCGTGACATGAGGGCCGTCTGCAGCGCATACTCTACCTTGTCCTTGATACGCACCACCACCAGGTTACGGGCTATATATACCATCGTCAGTCCGACGGCGGCACTGAAGAGCAGCACCGCAATGGGAACAATCTGATTGGCATCGCCCGAGGGGATGACCTCTGAGAATATTAACTTCGAGACGTAAGGGGTGAACATCGTCAGCAGTGCCACGCCTATGCCTGCCATCAGGACGTACAGCAGGTCGTACTTGCTGAGACTATTGGCAGCATAGCGCAAGATCGACTTGACGGTCAGGTTGTCTTCTGTCAGTGGCAGACATGTTATCAGTGCCTCCTGCTTCAGCAGGTCAGCATGCCGGCTGGCCGTCATCGCCTGGTTGGTCTTCGGGTGTATGAAGGTATAGTCCATGAAGCCGGGCTTGAGTATGACGGGCGTATTGTCGTCGGCCATAAATCCCATCATGTAGCCCGTACAGTAGGCCCACCAGCGTTCGCTGAGCGTGATGTGCCGGAAGAAGATGTTGTGGCTCTCCAGCAACGTCTCCACCTGCTCGATGTCTTTCGGCAATTCCACGGCCGACTCCATCTGCTTCCACAGTTTCCTGTCTATCATGGAGCGCAAGATGGCCTGCGCCTGGCTCATGGCCTTGCGGTCGCCGTCCATGCGCTGGGCCAGCTGCTGTAGGAAAATATTCGGTCTCATCATGTCATGCAAAATTTAAGAGTTTACTATACAGACCGTCCGTCTGCCGCAACTCGTCATGGGTGCCGTGCTGGGTGATGCGCCCATGCTCTATCACATAGATCTGGTCACACTGGGCAATGGTCTCCAGTCGGTGGGCTATCATGATGAGCGTGGTGCCCATGCCGTAGAGGTGCTCCATCACTCTGGCCTCCGTCTTGGGGTCGAGTGCTGAGGTGCCCTCGTCCATGAGCACGATGGTAGGCTCCTTGGCCAGTGCGGTGGCTATCTCGATGCGCTGCCGCTGCCCGCCGCTGAAGTTCTTGCCGCGCTCTGCTACGGTGCCCTGATAGGCTCCAGGACGTTCCATAATCTCATGGTGTATCTGAGCGTCGTAGCAGGCCAGCATCATGGAAAAGTCCTCTATCGACTCGTCCCACATCTTCACGTTGTCGGCAATGGTTCCCTCGAAGAGCGTCACGTCCTGGTTGATTACCGAGACGGAGTTGACGAAGGTCATGCGGTCGGTATCCCTGCGCGGCTTGCCGTCGAAGAGCACCTCGCCCTCCCAGGGTTCATAGAGGCCGGACACGAGGCTCAGCATGGTGCTCTTGCCACAGCCAGAGGGGCCTACCAGGGCGATGCGCTCGCCAGCCTTGATTGTCAGCGAGAAATGGCTGATGATGGGGGGCAGGCTGCGGTCGTAGCCGAAGGTGACGTCGCGTAGTTCTATCTCTCCTGCCAGTTTGGCCACTTCGGGCAGGTCGTCGCCCGCTGGCAGGCGCAGGTCTGGACTCGCCTGGCCACAGTCGTCCACCTCCTTGATGCGCTGGATGGACGAGCTGAGCCGGAAGAAGGTCTGTATGCTGGATATGGTTCTGTTGATGGGATAGATGGTCTCGTTGATAAATCCCTGCGAGGCCAGCAGCATGCCCGGCGTCAGTTCGCCCTGCAGGATGAGCCACGTGCCCAGACATATAATGATGCCGTTGGTCAGCTGCAGCACCATTTCCGGCACGGCACTGATATATATAGAGGTACTGACGGTGGTCACGCGGGCATTCAAGGCCTGTGCGTAGGCCTTTTCCCACTGTGCGAAGAAATGGCGCTCGCCACCCAGCGACTTGATGGTCTCCAGATTGCTCATGCCTGTCATCGTGACGTTCTGCAGCCGTGCATCGGTCACTTCCTGTTTCATGGCGATTTTCTTCTGGATACTAGTTGTGGTACGCATCACGAAAACGAGCAACAGGATGGAGAAAATCTCCAACAGTCCCAGTTTCCAGTTGAAGAGCATGACAAAGTAGCAACTGACGACTGGCAAAATGGTGATACTCAATATCGGCAGAGAGTAGTCCATCAGCTTGCTGGTTTTCGAGATGGTGGCATAGCGGGCCACCAGTTCGCCTGGCGAGAACTGGGTGAGGCGGGTCATCGGCAACCGTAGCACCGTCCACAGATAATTGGCCGAAGTGGTGAGGTTAATCCTGGCCTGACTCTTACGGCGTAATACAGAGAACGCCAACCACATCAGCAGTTCAACGACGAAAAGCAGGACGTAAAGCGTCAACAATGGGCCGAACCACTCAGGATTCTTCCGCGTGATGATATTGTCGGTATATACCTGCTGGAACAGTGGCGGAAACAGGCTGATGACGGAGTCGATGGCCGTGAGTATCGTGCCGTTGATGGCAAATATCAAGTTGCCCTTCAGGAAGTAGCTGAAGGCTGCTCGCATCGACATCCCCGCTTTTCTGGTACGCTGTTGCCTCTTCCGCAATTTATCAGGCTTACTGAATTCTCTTTTCTCCATTGTCATTCAAGCTTCAACTTCATGTTGCGGAATCGTGTCCGGGATGCTTCAAACAGATACTGGAACATGCTGCGGCGGCGCGTCTCTGTGAGCACCGAGCAATATGTGCCAATGCCCATGCTCACATTCTCCGGCTCACCGAACGACCAGTCGTAGCATGTGGAGTCGCCAGGGGCGCGCTGCAGGTCGATTAGCACTTCATATACAGCTTTATTCCCCTCGCCCAGAAAGCGCTGAGCCAAGACGTCTGACTTCAGCTTCTGGCGCACATCATTGGCATTAGCAGGATAGCGTACCACCTGACTGATACGTCCTCGCACATAGCCTATCTCGTCGCGTTTCTCGTCAGCAGGCCACACCTGTGCCTCCATGCCTATACGCAGATCTCGCTGAGCCTCATTGTCTGCGTATGCAATAAGTCGCGTAAACTGATGCTGATAGTGAGTGTCATTGCCGTCAACAACGCTGACTATAGGGTCGAAAGCCTCGAACGGCTCATTGTCGGACTTCGTATATATCACAAGTCCATTGACCGTGCTGGTAAGATAACTATGGCTGTCGCCTATGGATACCATAGCTATCGTCTGCCCCTGATGTACACTGTCGCCATTATGTACCAACATTGTGCGCACGATGCCATTGTTGGGCAGCGTGACATCGGTTGTGCCCTGCACCGGGAACACCACACCTGAATAATATGCTTTGTCGCTCACACTACCCAGCACTCCCCAAACAATGAATGCAACCAACAGCAATAGCACAGCCGTGGCGAGCAGGTAGGTGGGAATGTATGTCACGCGCAGATAGTCGGATATCTGTTCGGGAGATTGTAGTTCTTTCTCTGAATCTCTATTCATAAAAAGTTGTTTTTTGTAATTTGACTCTCAATTGCAAAGATAAGCAAAATATCAATGACATTGCAAAGGTACAAAAAAAATCTGAGAAAATCACTGCTTTTGGCGGAATTTTTTTCGTTTTGGACAAATTCGACTCTATTCTATCCTCTGTGATAGACTCACACCTCCCGAATCGCCTGCCAAATCAATCCGATCAAGGGGACAGGTCATTGATCTCTTATTTTGAAAGGAGAAGGGAATTTGGAGTTAGAGCGACTTC
>DGTJ01000117.1 GCA_002393725.1 Prevotella sp. UBA4339
CTACCATTAATGCGCGCAATTTCTAGATTTAATGCTCGCAATTTTTTCTATTAATGACCGTCTTGTTCCTCCTTTCATTTGACACTGCAAAGGTATAAGAAATTCGTGTATCTACCAATTTTTTTCGAAAAAAAACACTTAAAAAACACTTCTTGAAAAATCGCCAGTTATTGTGGTAAACATGTCAGCTTATAAATTCAGTAATTCAGTATTCAGTTTTACTATTGCCACCTACTCTTAGACCCTTTACATAGTTATTATATATATAATATATATATTATATATATAATATATAATTATATTATACATTATTGTTTTTATACTTCCTCTCCCTATACCCCCCATTTTTAAAACTGAATACTGAATACTGAATTTTCGAATACTAAAGTCTGACTATAGCCAAATCTTCAGATCATCTCTGCCCATGTGTCTTTTTTAGTGTTTTTTATGGGGAAAAACTTGGCGGTTACAGGATTAATTCGTACCTTTGCAGTATTAATCAGAGAGAGACAGAATCGTTTGTCAACAGAGAAATTTAGCGTGTTATGAAACAGAAAGAGCATCACGTAATCATCAGCCTTGCCTCGAACCACAATCAAGAGGCAGCCATGTCAGCAGCGAGAGAACAGCTTACGCAGCTCCTTAGCAATGCATGTTTCACCTCGTCGATATGGACTGACCCAATAGGCCATCCCGAAAAGAACCGGTACAGGGAGAAGTATCTCAACCAGCTCTGCGCGGGAACGACCAACTTTGGCACAGGACTGCTGGAAGAGGTGCTGAAAGAGACTGAGATACGCCTGGGACGAAGACACAACGAGGACGGAATAGTAGTGATAGACCTCGACCTGCTGGAATACGACGGCATGAGGCATCACCTGCGCGACTGGAACAGAAACTACGTAAAAGACTTAATCAAGGAGATATGAAGAAGCTACTCATTATAAGCATCTTATCACTAATAGCGACTTGTGTGAATGCACAGGAATTCGGTGAATATTTCGAAGACCGCACACTGCGCCTCGACTACACCTTCGCAGGCGACGTCGGCCGCCAGGAGATATACATTGACGAACTGGTAAGCCTGCCCCGATGGTATGGACGCAAGCATCGGCTGGCAGAGCTGCCACTGAAGGGCAACGGACAGATAACAGTAAGAACGCTGACCGACAAGGAAGTAATCTATCGGCACTCGTTCTCAAGTCTGTTTCAGGAATGGCTCGCTACCGACGAGGCCAAGCGCGTGAGGAAATCATTCGAGAACGTACTGCTCGTGCCATTCCCCAAAGCTGCCGTAGAGATAACAGTGGAGCTGACAGACTATCACGACAAAGTAGTAGCATCATTAGTCCACACCGTTGACCCCAGCGACATCCTGATACGCAATGCTAGCGAGAAGACCACTCCATCCACCACACTCCTGCAGGCAGCCGACACCACCCGCTGCATACACGTGGCATACGTGGCAGAAGGATACACTGCCGAAGAAATGGACACCTTCCTGAATGACTGCAGGATAGCGATGGAAGCCCTCTTCGAGCATGAGCCCTTCAGACAGACAAAAGACAGATTCAACATGATAGCCGTGATGCCCCCTTCGGCCGAAAGCGGCACAAGCGAACCGGGCAAGGGCATCTGGAAGAACACTCCTCTGGGATCGCACTTCGACACCTTCTACTCCGACAGATACCTGACAACGCTCCACCTGAAGAAGCTGCACGACGTGCTCGCAGGAACTGCCTATGAGCATATCATCGTGCTCGTAAACACCGACAGATACGGAGGTGGAGGAATCTATAACTCCTACAACCTCACATACGCTCACGGCGATAACTTCCGCCCTGTGGTGGTACACGAGTTCGGACATTCTTTCGGAGGACTTGGCGACGAGTATCCCTATGGCGACGACGACCCGATGTACTTTGCCGACACAGAGCCCTGGGAGCCAAATCTCACCACGAAAGCCAACTTCACCGGCAAGTGGGAAAAGCTCATAGAGGAAGGAAAAGCCGGATTAGTAGAGGGAGGCGGATACCTGTCGAAGGGCGTATGGAGAGGCTTTGACAACTGCCGCATGCGCACCAACGAAGAGCCGGAGTTCTGCCTCGTATGCCAGCAGGCACTGAGAAGACTTATTGATTTCTACACGGAGTAGAGACATGCAGCCTGTAAGTACCATCTGAAAAATCTATACGCATCACAGAACCGGAAAGACATTGCCTCGAGAGCTCGAGGGCAACATGGCCCATAGTGCGGCGAAGATTGATCTCCACACACGGGTTGAGCAAGAAGCCGGCGCATCCGTCACCTCTGACAATCATAAGGTCGACTCCAAGCGCCCCCTTGTACCTGCCCTTATACAGAGGACCAAGACATGAACATATCTTCTCTTTAACTGCATCCAGTCTGTCAACTGATATATAGCGACTTATCATCTCAATCTTTTCGCTCTCCGAAGCAAGGATGTTTCCTGTATAAGCACCATTTTTGGTGTCAAAGAGCGAGAGTCCGAGATAGCTCACCCTACCCTCTCCATCGCTCTCAAACTCCATACCGAAGTCCTTGACCTTGTTGCAATATCTCTCTACCACCACATTCTGCTGCAGCGATATGACATTACGCACCCAGCTCTCCTGATTCTCATTGATGTCACCATCAAAGAATCTTACACCTCGCCCACTGCTGCTCCAAGGTGCCTTTACGACTATTCGGCCATAATCTTCTACAGCCTGCCGCACCGCATCTATCTGATCGGTCATGAATGAGAGCCCTGTGGTGCCGTCCATTTCCAACTCTCGCAGGAGCATGACGGCATACTTGCGATGCGAGAGTTCACGTATCTCTGCAATCTCATCTACTGAAGGGACTGCCCCGACACCATAACGTTTCAGGAAACTGCGCAGGGCCAAGTCCCAGCCCCAGGGGCTGACGCTGTCTATATCAAGGCCAGCGAGCATACCCTTGTCGACAAACCTGTCGTAAGAGCGATGCATAAGCCTGGAATAAGCCTTCCGGGCATCGTCGACATTCTCAACGAGTACATATCCTCCATCAGCCCAGAGAGCAGGCAGGTAGCCCAAGTCGTGACGCATCTTGCGACCGGCATGGGGGGCAGTGAAATTGCTAAGGTTGAAAGCCAATGCAATATCGTGTTCAGGGTTAAAAATATGCAGTTTCATTTTTTCAGCCTGCAAAATTAAACAAAAAAAACTTTTTTCCCCCTTTTTTTTTGGTAATCTTATCTTTTTCTATTAATTTTGCAAACAATTAACTATAAAAACGAAAAGTATGTCTACAAAAATTCTAAGTGTTGACGATGAAATGGATCTCGAGCTTCTTCTGACTCAGTATTTCCGCCGCAAGATCAGACGAGGAGAATATGAGTTCAAATTTGCTCACAACGGACTTGAAGCACTAGCAATGCTTCTTAATGAAAAAGACTTCGACATCATACTCAGTGATATCAATATGCCGGAAATGGACGGACTGACACTGCTCACTAAGATCAATGAGATGCAGAATCCTGCCATGAAGTGCATCATGGTCTCTGCCTACGGAGACATGGGGAATATCCGTCAGGCAATGAACAACGGAGCCTTCGACTTTGCCACAAAGCCCATTGACCTCGACGATCTCAGCGTGACTATAGAGAAAGCTATTGAGCAGATAGCTTATATCAAGCAAATGGAGAAAGAGCACAGCCAGCTGGAGCTGATAAAGGGCGACCTCGCTGTGGCCAGGGAGATACAGCATGCCATATTGCCACGCATCTTCCCTCCATTCCCGGAGAGCGCATCGGAGATGGATATTGCGGCCTCGATGAATGCTGCCAAGGACGTGGGAGGCGACTTCTACGACTTCTTCCGCATCGATGAAGACAGAATAGGCTTCGCAATAGCCGACGTCAGCGGAAAGGGCGTGCCTGCGGCTATCTTCATGGCGGTCAGCAGAACGCTGCTGAGGGCTACAGGCATCAAGGGCGCCACTCCTGAGGAATGCCTCACCTACACCAATCAATTGCTGTCGAAGGAGTCGGTCAACAGCATGTTCGTAACCATGTTCTACGGAATCTACAACATCAAGACCGGTGATATCAACTATACTAATGCCGGCCACAACCCTCCATACATCATCAAGAGCAATGGAGACGTCGTAGAGCTGCCTATATCAAAAGATATCATTGCCGGAATATTCGAAGACTATACGTTCTCGCCGGCCACCTGCCATCTGGACAAGGGTGACAGCATCTTCCTCTTCACCGACGGAGTCACTGAGGCTATCGACAAATACGAGAAGGAATACGGCGAGGGTCGCCTGATAGCCACCCTTGGGAAACTCTCTGGCAGCAGTTGCCAGCAGATCATCGAAGCTGTAAGGAATGACGTAAGCAGTTTCGTGGGAGAGGCAGAGCAGAGTGACGATATCACCATGCTGGCCATTAAGAGACTATAGAATAAAAACAGGAGCAGCGTGAGGAGTCGGGAAATCATATCGTATAGTGTCGGCACAGTGATGGCTGTAGCTGCCGGCATAGGCTTCTCCGGATGGTATTCGGAGCATCAGAAAGTAGGTGAGCTGGAGAAACAGATGGAGATGGTCAGGTTGCAGGAGATGCGCTCTACCGTTGACAGGAGTGTAAGTAAGCAGATGGAAGAGATAGCCAACGAGCAGAGGGAGATCTCCGACGAGAAGCGCGAGGAAGCCCTGCAGCAGACACGCGTGGCCAACGAGATGCGGCAGCGCTCTGAAATAGAGCGCCTCAATGCCATCGAGGCAGAGATGAATGCATTGGCATCTGAGAAAAAAGCTGTCGAAGCATCGACCATTGCCGAGAACGAGCGTAAGATTGCCGAGCACCAGAAGATACAGGCAGAGATGTCGAAGAGAGTAGCGGATACACTGAGCTACATCGCACTGGGAAGGTCGTTGGGATCAATCTCAACAATACAGTACCAGGCGGGTAATGATGAGATTGCCAACATGCTGAGCTACGCCGCATACCTGTATACTTCGCGATATAATGGAGACATCTTCTACCCTGCAGTCTTTCAGTCGCTTATGGAATCCAGCAGAAGCGTCAGCTCCTGGTCGGAGCACACTGGAGCCATAATGAGTCTGCTGCCTATGCCAAACTCTGACAACAAGATCTTGTCTGTGAGCAACTACGGCGAGATACTGATAAGCGAGAGACAAGGCAACGACTTGCACGTCAAGACACTCTTCAAGGACAATCACTACGACTTCCGCGATGTTCACATCGACAAAAGCAGCAACAACATCTATGCCTTAAGCCGCTCAGGACATCTGGTGACGATATTCAGCGACTTGAAGACAGTAAAGATCATCCCTTTGGAAAACGCCCTGCACCCGATGCGGCTGCACCCATATGGAGAGAGAAACCTCTTGATAATCGGAGAGCAGAGCATCTCGGTGTTTGACATGAAGCGCAACATACTGAACACCACTAAGCAACTGCCATTCAAGGTGACATTGGTAGAGCGAAAGTCATCGTTGCCACTACTCTTTGACGACAAGGGATATATGCACTTAATAAGCGGACCGGACAAGTTCGAATCAAAGAAATTGCCTGTTCAGGGCAAGGTGACAGCCTACTGTGAGTCGAAGAACACAGGTGTAGAAGCCTTCGGCATGAGTGACGGAACAATATGGCTGAGCCTAAAGGGCAAATTTCAGAAACTCGTAGGCCACAGCTCACGCATATCGAAGATGAAACTCAACGGCAGGCGTCTGTACTCCACCAGTTACGACGGAAAGGTGAACCTATGGGTTACTGACAGAGAAAAGACTGAGCCAATGCAGCTGCTCTCAAACGGTTCGTGGATAATGTACTTCAACTTCGATTCAACAAAGAACACCTTCTGGCTCGGTGACATAAAAGGAAATCTGAAAGCAGTTAACATCTCTGTGCCCCTGATGCTTGCTGAGGTGAAGAAGCGCATCAAGCGGAACTTCACGAAGGAAGAATGGGATTATTTTATCGGTCAGAATGTGCCATACGAATCACTCACTGACATTGCAAAGAAAGGAGACTAAGTGATGAGAAGAATTGCAAGGAAACCGCTCAAAGTGCTAACCGCACTTATATTGCTTAACCTTTCAGCATTGTCAGGTGCTGCACAAGGTATACCGTTCATACGCAACTTCCATGCCGAAGAATACCACGCCAACAACACGAACTTCGACATCGTGACAGATGAAAACGGCAATGTGTTTGTGGCAAATTTCGAAGGCCTGATGTATTACGACTATGCCGAATGGCACATTATCCACACACCGGGCATCGCTCGTGTCACAGTAGTCTACAGGGCAGAAGACAACAACATCTGGGTGGGCGGATACAACTATTTCGGAAAGATAGTAAGGAAGGCCAACGGCGAGATTACTCTCAAGAGAATTGCAAAGGAAGACCTGTTCAGAGGAGAAGTGAGCGAAATCTTCGAAACTAATGGAGAGCTGCAGTTCCTGGTAAGCAACGGTGTCGTCTACAAGGTCAAGAACGACAAAGTGAGCATATCGAAGACCATCACCTCAAATTCTCTCAAGCTGGGAATGCTCGACGTGGTTGATGTCGATGCAATAGAGAGCAAAAAACTGAAAGATCTGGTGAAGGACAAAGAGATAATGGAAGAAGACCTCGGTGATGGTATCAACGTCAAAGTGATAAAGAACTCAGGAATATTGATCACCGACGCCAAGCAGAAGACGAGATTCACTGTCACCGATGAGAACGGGCTTTGCTCGAACAACGTAGTTTACGGAGTGTACGACGGCAGAGGACACTTCTGGGGGTCCACCGGCAAGGGAGTATTCGTCATGAACATACCGGCGACCATCACACGCTTCACGTCAAACGAAGGACTTCATGGAACAGTATTAAGCATCGAAGAAATCGGAGGGAAGATATATGCCGGTACTGACGACGGCCTGTACAGGCAAGAGGGATACCGGTTTGTAAGAGTGCCCCAATTGATACATGCCTGCTGGAACCTGAAGAAGAGCGGCAACGAACTGCTTGCTGCTACTGCCGACGGTATATACAGAGTAAATGCCAACGGGGCAGTGAGGCAACTTACCACAACGGCATCAATGGCAATACTCGACGAAGGCAGCCATATATATAGTGGTGAAATCAGCGGCTTGTATCTGATAAATGCCGACGGCAGCGGCCGGAAGAAGGCCTGCGGCCTGGAAAACGTCACGAAGATAGTAAAAGACGATGAAGGCACGATATGGGCACAAAGCCTGTATGGAGGTATCTGGTATAAAAAAGCAGGAAATACCCACTTTGAGATGTACAAGTCGGGAGAGAAATCAGAAACGATGCTGACGGTAGTACCGACTAGCGGGAGAGCAACGGTAGTAAGCTCTACAGCCACTACCCCATTCCCCTATCCTCTTATATCCTATACTGACAACGAAGGCGTGACCTGGCTTACCGACAATGAAGGCAAGGCAATATACCAGTGGAAGGACGGCAAGCGCCTCACGAAGCTCGACAAGCTTCTCTTCCCCCTGCATAATCAGCCTATCCGAACCATCTACACACGAAAAAACGAGATATGGCTCGGATGCGACAACGGGCTGATCATCGTAAACACTGAAGCAAACGACCCTAACCTGAACAGGAAGCCCAACCTGTATATCCGCACTGTCAAGCTGGATGGCGACAGTATCCTGTGGGGAGGATTCGGCAAGATGCCGGAAAGACTGGCAGAACTGGAGTATAAAGAGAACAACCTGACCTTCACATTCTCGCTCGACTACCCTACGATCTCAGGTGAGACACTATACCGCTATCGCCTGAACAATGGTAGCTGGAGCACATGGAGCACCAGCACGTCTGCCAGTTTCGTAAATCTAAATTACGGTGACTATACTTTCAGCGTTCAGGCAAGAGACATATCCAACCGCACATCCGATATCACCCAGATAAAATTCCTTATCAACCCGCCATTCTATCACAGGTGGTATATGTATGTATTATACTTCCTGATTATGCTCCTGATTTTCTATGCCCTGTTCCGCCTGCGCCTGCAGAGACTGGAGAAAGACAAGATAAGGCTGGAGAAACTGGTTCAGGACCGTACGGCAGAAGTGGTAAGGCTTGAAAAGATGGCAACTGCCGGTAAGCTGACTCAAGGACTCATCGACCGAATCCTCAACCCTCTTAACTACATCAACAATTTCTCGAAGCTCTCCGAAGGCCTGATAAAAGACGTAAAGGCAAATATAGAAGACGAGAAGGAAAATATGGATGAGGAGAACTACGAAGACACTCTCGACGTGCTTGACATGCTGACGGGCAATCTCCAGAAAGTCAGCGAGCACGGGCAGAATACTACCCGCACGCTGAAAGCTATGGAAGAGCTGCTGAAAGACCGGAGCGGAGGTATCGTGCCAATGGACTTCACTGCCGTGATCAAACAGGACGAGAAGATGCTTCACGAATACTACAAGAAGGAGATTGACGAGCAGAAGATAAAGGTAGTATTCGACTATCCCGACGAGCAGATACAGATAGACGGCAATCCCGAGCAGCTGAGCAAGACCATTATGAGCCTGCTGGCCAATGCCATATACGCCGTATCGAAGAAAGCGGCGAAGACATCGTTCACGCCAGAGATAAGCCTGAAGGTCACAAAAGCGGGCAACGGCGTGACTGTCAGCGTGCATGACAACGGAATCGGCATCGAGGAGACTATCCTCGACAAGCTCTTCGACCCGTTCTTCACCACAAAGACCACCAGCGAGGCTGCAGGAGTGGGGCTGTACCTGAGCCGTGAGATAGTACAGAATCATGGCGGTGACATTATTGTCAAGTCTGTCAAGGACGAATATAGTGAGTTTACCTTTACACTTCCTTATAAAAAATCATAGCACTATGGATCAGATAGAACAACTAAAAGAAAAGCTCCAGAAGCAGGAAAAGCTGGCATCACTGGGTATCTTAAGTGCAGGTATAGCACATGAAATCCAGAACCCGCTGAACTTCGTGATAAATTTCAGCAAGATGTCAGTAAATCTTATTAAGGACCTGACAGAGATTGTGGAAGACAATGAAGACAAGTTCTCTGAAGAAGACCGTGAGGATCTCGAAGACATCGTTGCCGACCTCAAGGAGAACATGGCTAAGATTTCAGAACACGGAGAGAGGGCGATAAGTATCATACAGGGCATACTGCTGATATCCAGAGGCAAGGAAGGTGAACGTCTGCCAACCGACATGCGAAAGATTACTAAAGAATACGTATGGCTGGCGTATCACGCTATGAGAGCAAAGAATAAGTCGTTCAACGTCAGTATCCATGAGGAGTATGAAGACAATCTCCCCATTACTGTTGCCATACCGCAAGATATGAGCCGGGCAGTACTGAACATCACAAACAATGCCTTCTATGCTGTATGGCAGAGACAAGAGTCGGAGGGCGAAGAATTCAAGCCTGAGGTGACTATAAAAGTATATTCACATGATGAGAATATCTGCGTAAGCATAGCCGACAATGGTGTAGGAATGCCAGAAGAGGTAAAGCAGCGACTCTTTGAGAACTTCTTCACCACCAAGCCTATAGGTCAGGGCACCGGTCTCGGAATGGGTATCACCCGCGACATCATAGAGAAAGAGCATGGAGGAACGTTGACTTTTGATTCCACTGAGGGTAAGGGCACCATATTTACATTTACCATCCCAATAAAGAAAAGATGAAAATCAGAATACACCTTATTATATTATTATTCTGTCTTCCGGCACTATCGCTACAAGCACAGGATCATTCCAGCCGACAGATATACAATCAGGCGGAGAGCGACTTCGAGATAGGACGCGTGGAGCAGGCACTCTCACTACTGCAAGACAATATCGACAGTTTCAAGGGAAACTTGCAGCTGAGCGCATACAGACTATTGGCTATCTGCCATCTCAGCCTCGACGAGAACGAGAAGGCCGAGCAATGTACCCGTGAACTACTGAACTACGACCCCTACTACACCGCTTCCTCGCAAGACCCACAGCGGTTTATCGATATGGTGGAGAGTATCAAGCAGGGACTAACGGCAAAGATCACCACAGCATCAAGCCAGGCAGAGTCGCTCAGTGAGGTGCCCGTGCCGACAACTCTCATCACTGAGGAGATGATACATAATAGCGGAGCCAACAATCTGCAGGAGGTGCTGGCCGCCTATGTGCCCGGTATGAATATCGTAGACTGTAACGACGACATCAACATCTCAATGCGCGGCATTTACAGTAATGGTCAGGAGAAGATACTCATCATGCTCAATGGACACAGACTGAACAGCTACTGTACAAACATAGCATCCCCCGACTTCAGTATCGGCCTTGAGAAGATAAAGCAGATAGAAGTACTTCGCGGACCTGCCTCTTCACTCTATGGAGGCGTGGCCCTGACAGCCGTAGTGAACATTATCACCAAGCAAGGTGCCGACGTAGACGGAGTGATGATGAGAGGAGGTATCGGTAACTACGGACAGCTGAAAGGCGACATGCTTTTCGGAAAGAGATATTTCGACCTCGACATCCTCGTGTGGGGCAGCCTATATAAAGCTGACGGTGAAACGATGCCGTTCCCCGAAGAACGACGCAATGAAGACGCCTATGGAGTCCCCGTGGATGAGATCACTATCGGCCATATCGGCAACAAGCCATCATACGACTTTGGCCTGCAGCTGAAATGGAAAGACCTGAACTTCATGTATAACACACAATTCTCACAGATTACTGCACCATACACGATGGGTACGCTGGCCAAGTCGTATGACCACGACAGATACAAGACCTACAATGGCTACTCACCGAGTTTTGCCACTCTGTCACACCATGCCGACCTCAGCTACAGCAAGACATTTGGCAAATTATTCCTAAAGGGAACGCTCACTTATGACAATAGTGACTTGACACACTATCAGGTGATATTCGACAATCCCCTTCCGGAGTTAGGCTATTTATTAGGTCTGGAAGATGAAAAGAACATTTTCAGAACTCAAGGTATCTACAGATACATAAACGGTCAAGAAATGAACTACGGCCTTCAGATAAAAGGCGACTTCAACTATATCAACAGCAAGACCCACAACGGGTCGGTTGCCTTCGGTACAGAGTTCTCGCATTTCAGACTGGACGATGTACGATATTTCCTCGGATACAATTTTACAGAGGCACTCGATGAGAACCCGATAATCCAGTCTGTCGGCAAGGGACACGAGAATTCTTATAATGCTTTTTTGCAGTTAAAGCATAAATGGCATTCGGTGATCTTCAATGCAGGTCTGCGCTATGACCACAAGAAGAGGACTGACGATTATAAAGTAAACGAGTTTTCACCGCGTGTAGCACTGATTCTGCTGCAGCCCAAATGGAATCTTAAGTTCAGCTATTCAAAGTCTTTCGTAGATGCACCGTATCTCTATCGCAAGACAACAGAATTACTACCACTTCTAATCGGATCACAGTATACTATCAGTGGTCATGAAAATGAACGCCTGCTACCGGAGTCAGTCAACTCTGTACAGCTCACTTTCTCAGGTATCGAATGGATCAAGGGCTTGACATTTGAACTGAACGGTTTCTACAACAGGGCAAAAAACATGATTATGACCCACATCATACAGCAGTTTAATGAAGGTAACAACAAAACTGCCGGAGCCGAACTGATGGTAAACTATAAGCGTCCCCGATTCACGGCCGACCTGACACTCACTTATACCAAGACGCTGGAGACAAACCTCCTTACACAGAGTATCGACGACAACAATAACCTCCCATATTTCACATCTCATGCCGTATTTGCTTGGAAAGCATTGCCGAACTGGAAACTATTCACGCATATCGAGTTTGAAGGGAAACAGACATCCTACAATCTCAATGTCGTGCAGTTGATAGTCTATGAGCAATTCCTAAACAAGCTTCAACAGGCGATCGATGCAGAAGACTATAACAGCGCCGCAGCTTATTTAAAAGAACTGGACAGGTTAGATAAAACACTCGTGATAAGTACAGATATGGACTCACGGGTGATATTCCACGTCGGTACAGAGTATAAACTCGGAAATGTGACATTTGGACTCAAGGTGAACAATCTCTTCAATACGAATTACAACCGAGGCGGCATGAATACGAAGATAATACCGCAGAAGGGAAGATGGTTCATGTTTAATGTCGCTTACAAGTTCTGACATATCATACTATATCTGCATCAAAACGGTCAGATTTTCAGAAAGAAATGTTTAAAAAAGAAAAAATGCTGCACTTTTCGGAATATTTTGCTATTTAGACTTTGCAAATTGAAGAAAAAGTTGTAATTTTGCAGCGCTTTATAAAGTAAATAAAACAAATCAAAGGCAAATGGAAGCTTTTCTCAGGACACATAGATACCTCGTTGAGCATGTCAATGCTCCAGTTCGTCGTACCCTTATGGACGAGATTGACTGGAGTGACAGGCTAATCGGCATCAAAGGAACAAGAGGTGTCGGGAAGACCACATTCCTGCTGCAATATGCAAAAGAGAAATTTGACATTAACGACCGTCAGTGCCTATATGTCAACATGAACAATTTCTTCTTTCAGGGGCATGGAATAGCCGATTTTGCCGGAAAGTTCTATCATCATGGAGGTCGCACGCTGCTTATCGACCAGGTATTCAAGCAGCCTGACTGGAGCGCAGAGCTTCGCAAATGCTACGACCTCTACCCCAACCTTAAGATTGTCTTTACTGGGTCAAGCGTGATGCGACTCAAGGATGAGAATCCTGAACTTAATGGAATCGTAAAGAGCTATAATCTTCGCGGTTTCTCCTTCCGTGAGTTTCTCAACCTTATGACAAGCAACAGTTTCAAGCCCTACACCCTTGAGGAAATACTCGAAGATCATGAGCAGATCGTAAAGAAGATACTTCCCAAAGCCTCTCCGAACAGATACTTTCAGGATTACATCCATCACGGCTTCTATCCCTTCTTCCAGGAGCAACGTAATTATAGCGAGAACCTGCTGAAGACGATGAACATGATGACCGAAGTGGACATCCTGCTAATCAAGCAGATAGAGCTTAAGTATCTTACAAAGATCAAGAAGCTCTTCTATCAGCTTGCAGAGGATGGTTCAAAGAAGGCTCCTAACGTGAGCAAGCTTGCCCACGATGTCGAGACCAGTCGTGCTACGGTGATGAACTATATCAAATATCTCACCGATGCACGTCTGCTGAATCTGATATATCCAGAAGGCGAGGACTTCCCCAAAAAGCCTGCAAAAGTCATGCTTCACAACTCCAACTTGCTTTATGCCATCTATCCCATACAGGTAGAGAAGCAGGTGGCAATGGAGACATTCTTCGTAAACTCGATGTGGAAGGACCATAAGGTCAACGCCGGAAGTCGCGACTGCAACTATATTGTTGACGGCAAGATGAAATTCCGTATCATGGATGCTCAGCAAATGCAGCGATTGAAGACACAGCCGGATGTCATCTACGCAAGATACAACACAGAAATAGGAAGAGACAATCAAATCCCTCTGTGGTTATTAGGATTTTTATATTAGATTAATATACATTAGGTTTTTTATTTAATACATTCTAAACAAATGGCAAAAGAAAAGA
>DGTJ01000100.1 GCA_002393725.1 Prevotella sp. UBA4339
AGGCTCAGAAGATGGCCCAGCTGCGCTACAAGACCTACGTGCGCAAGACGCAGGAAGACTGGAGCCAGGAATAATCACCACGAAAAGTTTAGGGCTAATCCCCTATCCCATCTATATCAAAGGAGCATCCGAATGTCGGATGCTCCTTTTCTTAATATTTCAAAATTCCTTTAATTCTCTCCTTGATGACAGCCTGATTGCTGCGGGAGACGGGTATGGTATCATGGCTGTGCTTCATGACGAGTTGCATGGAGCCAGACTTCGAAACAATATGTTCCACCTGGCCGAGGTTGACAATGAAAGCACGATGACTGCGTACTATCATGGGATAGGCATGCAGAGTATCTTCCATCTGTTTCGATGTGGCGCGGAGCATATCTGAACGAACCTGGCCTTCATGCCAATGAACCACTTTGACATAATTGCCAACCGCCTCTATATATAATAAGTGGGAGACGGAAAGCATGACCTTCTCATTAGTTGATCCCGTGAGAGTGATAACGTCTAGCTGCTCTATGGATGGGACTAAACCAGCCTTTTCTTCCTCGTATTTCTTCACACGATGTTCTGTCTCTTTCTGCAACAGCTGAAGCCGGCAGTTCAATTCTCGTGTTTCCTCCAACTCTAATGCCAGAAATCTAGTACGAAATTTATATCGCCAATAGAGTCCGATGATGAAGGAGCAGAAAGTCAGAAGCAGGAAAGCCTGAAGGATTCCTCGCCACGTCAACGGATCGGTGGCACCTATGCTACTCATGGGGAAATGGAGGTAGGCGCAGATAAAAAATGCCTCCCAGGGCGTATTAATCAGTTGAAACCACAAATTGCGGCGGATAATATACTCAACACCCTTGTCAAGCGCTGCCGGTATGCCCAGGATATGGGTAACGACACCCTCTGTGACATAACAGACGCCGACCCCAAGAACCCAAATAACCAAGAAGTGCAGATATAGCATCAGCCCTAACGCGTCTAAGCCAATAGGCTTGAACACGACAAAGGCAAGGCAGGTTATGCCGACGCTGATGATGCGTACCCTAAGCGTCTCTTTTTGAATTCCGTTCATATCGGGTGCAAAAGTACGAAAATAAATCGAGATAGCACATGCGTTTCGTAACAGATTGACTGCCATTCGTCACATTTCCATGCAGAATACCCCAGAAAGTTGCGGGAAATGCTGCACCTGCGTAATTTTGCACTCGCAATCGTGCAACAACTATCAAAATGTTTTAATGAGGTTATGAAAAGAAGAACTGTTATTGGCGTTATTTTCATTGTGGCCGCTCTATTGAAGTTGGCTACTCTGTGGGGCATTCTCCATTGGAGATGGTTTGAAACCATGTCGGAAGGCCGATGGACCCTGTATTTCAGCATATTCGTTTTGCTATATGTCGGGGTACATCTTGTTATCGACAGTTATCGTAGCAATCCAGACCAATGGCTACAGCGACCTATTCCACCTGCCGAAGAGGGCAAGCGCATCTGCTGTTCGGTTCACTACGGCGGCGATGAGTATATATATAAAGGTGAGCCGTTCCACGGAGCCCGACTTGACGCTTTCTGCGGAGGGCTTCGTCTGGACTTGCGTGAGGCTGTCATTACGGAGGATGAGGAGATTGACATCCACACCTTCATGGGTGGCGTGGAACTGATAGTGCCCGACTGGCTGAATGTCGAGACGAAAAGCCGCAGTTTCATCGGCGGTTTGGGCAATGAGACGAATCGTAATGTCAAGCCGACTATTCCATCCCGACGATGCAGAAACGATACTGAGTTGGTGCAAGGATAAGCAGACGTTCCGCCTTTGGAGTGCCGACAGGTATAAGGATTTCCCTGCGCAGCCACATGAGATGTTGGAGCAATACGAAGCCTGTTATATGTATCCTTTGACGGCCGTCATGGAAGGGGAAATCGTCGGGCATATCCTGCTGAGGCTTCCAACAGAGGACATAACAATTGTTCGTTTTGGCTTAGTCATCGTAGATATCACGAAACGAGGTATGGGCTACGGCAAGCAGATGTTACGCCTTGCTATTGAGTACGCCGGACGGGAACTGGATGCCAAGCGCATCACACTCGGCGTATTCTGTGATAACGTTTCCGCCGTCGAATGCTACAAGTCCGTAGGTTTCCGCATCACGGGTGAAGACTGCTATACGATTGACGGAGAAGAATGGAAAGCTTTTGAATTGGAATACAAACTTTGAAATAGAATTGCATGAAACAGGAAATCAATCCCAAGGACACCAGCCGTGCCCATGCCTTTGAGCTATGGATGAAGGCACCTAACCCGATGGTCACGTTCTTCAAGACAATCGATGTGACGCGGTTGGTAAGAATAAGCCAGAAGAAGAAATACAAGTTCAATATGCTGCTGGACTGGTGCATCGGCAAAGCCGCTTCTCCAATCAGAGAGTTTTATCTCCTGCCTGTCGGCGACAAGCTAATGCAGTACGACTGTCTTGCTGTCAATACCATCGTTAAGAACAAAGAGGACGAGGTATCTTCTTGTGACATTCTCTTCACCGAAGACATAGAATTGTTCAGTCAGCAGTATATGGAATACACATTGAATCTTGCTGAAAGTTGCACAGACAGGGACTTGTCGGATGAATGTATGGTTATTGGAACATCGGCCATTATAGATACAGAGATTGACGGAGCCGTTGGCATGAATAGTGGGATTTTCAATAACCCGTTCATGATTTGGGGAAGATACAGAAAGAGGCGTTTCCGATACGAACTTCCTATATCCTTCCAATTCCACCACACGCAGATGGACGGTGGTCATGCCGGAAAATTTCTTGCCAATCTACAAGAAGAGATTAATCGTCTGAACTTTACGGATAACAAGATATTCTAATAAATGATAGCAGAAGCATTCCATATCTACTCTATACCAGCCCTGATCATAGGTGCAAAAAGCAAGAAGGTCTTTCTGTTCGTGCATGGATTACATGGGTATAAGGAAGAAGCATTGGCCTTTGCCAAAGTGGCCGTGCCGATGGGTTATCAAGTATTGGGTATTGACATACCGGTTGAGCGCAAACCCTGGGAGGTCCTGCCTGTGCTAAGCGATGTTTGCAATTACCTATATAAGAACTGGCCATCGGTATCCATCCGTGCCAACAGCATAGGTGTCTGGTTCTCATTGCTGGCCTTCCAAGGTAAAGAAGTAGAAAAGGCACTCTTCGTATCACCGATTTTGGACATGAAGAAGTTCATAGAATTGATGCCACAGCGTGAGGATGACTATTATAAGTGGGTTATCAATCATCCGATTACTCATTGGGATGCGTCCACCTCAATTCTTCGTCCCGAGGTAGATATGGTTCTTGCCAGGCAAGCGACCGGAGGTCGAGCGGTGAGCGAAGTGGTAGGCCGTGACTTCATCAGACAGCACCAATGCCAAGTCACCATTATGCCAGGTGGTGAGCACTGGTTCCATACTCCTGAACAACTTGCGTTTTTGAAAGCATGGGAAAAGAATGTACTATCGTATGAAGGAAACAAGAGAAATCTGTAAAACCTGCTTTTATATAAACATTAAGTTAGAGTCCGGGGTGTACAGTCGTGAGATTATTGCACCCCCTTTTAAACAAGGATGTTTAATTTTAAAACATAATGAATATTAGTCCATAAGATAAACATCCGAATGTCGGGTGCTCCTTTTTATATGCCTTGACTTACTGATATTACTATCAACTTGACACTTTTATCGTCAAAATAAGGAATAATTCAGAAAATCTTTGTACCTTTACACCCAAAAAGACATAAGTTAAACTAAACCATTATGAAAAAGATGTCACCGTGCACAAGGGGTCGTTTGGCCGCTTCGAGTGCATCTACAATACTGGGAGTAGCCGCTACGTGGAGCGGTGGCTCTACACGTCGCACAAATTGGAGGACGTGAAGAAGCCGCTGTGGGAGTTCGAGGGCAAGCTGGACGAGGACAACAAGGTGGCCGAGGAGGTGTGGCAGCGGGCTATGGCCAAGTAGCAGCGGCTAAAGGAAAAACTCTAAAAAGCCGACGACCTTTTAATTATTCATGCCGTCAAGAAGACACCCATACTTTGTGCGAGTGGCTTCCACGCGTTTTGATACCAGAGTCCGATTCAGCGACAATCCGTTTCAGGTCTTTCGAGGCTGCTGCCCGGCATTGCCCTGTGGCATTGGCATAATCCTGCAGCGTCATAAAACCGTGCTTGGCAATGATGCCCCTGGCTATCGACAAGCGCTCTTCGCTATTGTACTTAGCCTTTTGAGGTACTTTTACGCCGCTCTCCGCCCGTTCGAAACTGGCCTCCTCGTTCAGTTTCTGCAGGAGTTTCGCATCAGGCTTAAAGTTGATGCCTTTGATGCATACATGACGATAGTTTGTCTTGGATTCCTTGTCCGGATTCCCAGCTGCAGCCTTTTCCGACGGCATTGAATCATCGAATCCCAAGGAGAGTGAGAACACGCCGAGCCCGTCTATCTTGATGGTGTGCCCCATAGGCATCCATCTCTCCATCACCGACACCAGCGCATCGATAACACCACGAATGGTGCCTTCGCCGAAGCTTCCGGCATAGTCGTGCATATGTCTGATTACCGTTTCAAAGTCGTGCAGAGAGTAAGTCTGCATCTTGGGGTATAAGGATTTCTTGCCGTTGCCCATCCCGTCAGCCATTTCCTGAAGGATATATTTTGTCATATACTTAAATATTTTATGTTAACAGGTTTTGAACCTATGTTCATAAGTTATAAACTCGTGTTTACAAGTTTTAAACTTACGTTCAAAGGTTGTGAATATACAATATCAAGGCACAAAGATACAAATTCTTACCCAATCTGCCAAATTATTTCCCAATAATTTCACAATGCTTGCGTCTTGTTAAGATAGATTCAAGACACCTTGTGTCATTGTTATGAAAGAAATTTGAATAATGTGAATAATTGATTCAGGAACAAGAATAATAAATGCTCCGGCTTACTTGACTGCCCGAATGCAGCGACCGCTGAAACGATTGCTTGAGAGCTTGCCGTAGGACACGTCGACATCCGAGAAATTGAACTCAAGGCACAATGCCTTGTTAGGACTGGCTGTATAGAGTGACGATGTCCAGTAGTAGCCATATACTGCCCTGAACTGTATGCCTGAGTAGAATCGTAAGCCGGTGATGGGGAGGAAGATCGACTTGCCGGTCTTCTTACCTGTGACCTTATACCCGTTGACGCCATCCACCGTGGTCCACTCCCATGTGCATTTGTTCTGGTCGGCGAGCTCCTCGAACTCCTCGGCAGTTGGCATTCGCCAGTCACCGCCCCAGTTTGCGCGGGCAGCATCGTCGGAGAGTGCCAGCTGGGTCTTTCCGTCTTCGGATGAATACTTTGTGAGGAACTGGGTGTTTCTCCTGCTCCAGGTGTAGGTCTCCCAAGAGTAGTAATCCTTCGGCTTTGTCTCGCCCCAGGCGTAGTATTTGCCGAAGGCTGAGGGCTTGTCGGCGCCGAGATTCACGCTGGCCCACTTCACGCTTAGTCCGAGGTCGACAGCCTCCACTCCGTCGGGAGTCAAGTCATCGGATCCTGAATTCACTCTTGAGTATACTGCAGTCGAAAACGACATCACTGCGAGCGCGATAAGGAAAATCTTCTTCATATCTGTTCTGTTTTTGACCGCAAAGGTACTAAAAAATTCTGATAATGCAATAGATTTTAATACTTCTTTACTACAAATATGACACTTTCTCATGTCAATCGTTGGCAGTCTCGGAAATTATTTTTATATTTGTAGCGAAATTTAGCAGTAGTAGCAAAACGCATTTCGTATGAATACAGGTGACAACGCAGTTTGGAGGCCGATACTCCTTATCACTTTATGTGTCCTTACGCTCGTGCCGTGCAGTGTCATCGGCAGGAGCGACAGCAGCCTTGTAACAGTGAAGATAGAAGCAGAGCGGCTTGCCGACCTGAACATCCCTCGCAGCGCTCACTCCGCCTTCATTGTGAACGGCGAGGTGACGGTGGTGGGCGGCCATACCACAAACTTCGTCCCCACGGCGACAGCAGAATACTACAAGGACGGCAAGTGGCACCTCATGGGGCCTGCATTCCCCCACGACAACGGCATCTGCGTGGTGCTCAGCTCTGGTAATGTGCTGCTGGGCGGCGGCAGCGAGAAGCCCCTGGGCATCGGACAGACATATCCTGTGGAGAAGTACGACCCGTCGACCCATACCTTCCGCGCCTTCAGCTGCTTCTACACCAAGCGCACGCTGGCGTCGGCCCTGGAGATAGACAGCGGCCGCGTGGTGGTGGCTGGCAACTGGTATGCCGGCGACAGCATCGAGGTGTTCGACGGCGACCGCCATTTCCATTTCGCCCAAGAGGTATCTGTGGGGCGCGCCTCTCCCTACATCCTGCGCATCGCCCCCGACGACGTGCTCATCCTGGGCAGCGGCGGCACGCGCGGCCAGCCACTGCGGAGCGACATCGCCGACCGGCTGAAGGGTGAGCCGATACGCGTGCCCTTGCTGCGGCGATGGCAACCGCTGTTCTACGAGGCACCATTCTGCAGCGACACGGGATTCATCGGCGACGAGAGCGCTGGCGACTACTCCTGGCTGCTGCACGTTGAGGACTGGCACGACGGCGACAGCACCGCCTTTGAGCTGTACCGCCAGTTGGCCTTCCTGCTGGTGCGCGACACCACCTTCACCTTGCTGCCGACCGCCTGCCCCGTGCCGAAGGAGGGACCGTATGGCAAGATACAATATTACAGCCCGGTCATTGCCGACCGGAAGGCGCATCGAGGATATGTACACGGTATCGACAAAGACAACCGCCACTACATCGTCTGCGTGGAGTACGACAAGCGCCCCGCCCCGCTGACGCTATACTACACCGCCCCCCTGCCCTATGCCGGATTTCCGCAGATAGTGCTCACCGACGACGGCAACCTGATGATAACCGGTGGCATCAACTACAACCGCGTGATAGGCAACTCGCTGGGCAACGACAACTACTCGCCGATGGCCTCGGTGTATCTGCTGCACGTCAGCGGTCAGCGTCAGGAGGCTGCCGAAGGGTCAAAGTCTCTCTGGCTATGGCTGGCTATTGCTGCGATGGTGCTGACGGCTGCCTTACACCTTATTATATTATATAGGCGAAGGAAGCCGGCTGATGTGGACACCGCGGTTGCTGAGCCGACCCAGGAGGCTGCCGAGGCCGCAGAGCAGGAGGAGGAAGCTGAGGATAGCGACAAGACCGACGGCTGGACGGAGCTGATGAGCCAGATAAGGCAGGTGATGGAGCAGGAAAAGCTGTATCTCGACAGCGAGGTGAAGCTTGGCGACGTGGCCACACGGCTGAATACCAACCGCAATGCCGTGTCGGCCTGCATCAACAGCCAGCTGGGATGCTCGTTCTCGCAGTTCATAGGCAACTGCCGCGTGGAGCACTCCAAGGTGCTGATGCGACAGAACCCCGAGATGAAGATGACGGAGGTATGGATGCTGTCGGGCTTCGCCACTGAATCGTCATTCTTCCGCGCCTTCAAGGCCGCCACAGGCAAGACTCCGGCAGAGTGGAAGGCGGGAAACGACTGACGAAACATCATTTGCAAGTAGATAGTGACGATTTGCAAGTACATTCTTCGCACTGATTTGTACATTTGCAGTGACAAATTTTATTTAACTACAAAAGTACAATAATCATGAAGAAAGGTTTACTATTATTATTAGCTTTCGCCTACATGGCGACAGTGACTAACGCTCAGGACGGACTGAAGAGGGAGGAAGGCTTCTTCTGGAAATACGACGACGTCAACAAGACGGCTACCGTCATCAGCAGCGAACGCTGGCACTGGCACGGCGACCAGCAGGCATTGGGCAACTGCCACTGCTACAGGGACGACGTGGTGATACCGGAGAAAGCTCCTAACGGCTATACCGTGACAGGCATCGGGGAAGGAGCATTCAACAGCTGCGACAGTCTCACATCGATTAAGCTGCCATCGACGCTGAAGACTATCGGTATTCTGGCGTTTCAACTGTGCACGGAACTGAAAGAAATCAGAATCCCAGCCTCGGTGGAAGTACTCGGGGAAGCTTGCCTCGGGGCTTCGGGAATAGAGAGATGCTACATCGAGGATAGCAGCTCACCTATCTCGATATGGGACGGCGGCTTCGTCTACGGCTCACTCTTCATGGGTATTCCAGGGCTAAAATACGTATATGTAGGGCGCGACTTCACGGTGAGGAACCTAAGTGCCGAAGAGACTGGCGGACCGATGGGACTGTTCTACCAGACGACAGTGGAGGATGTAGAATTCGGTCCTAAAGTGACACGGCTGCACACTGGCGAATTCTTCCAAGCCCAGAATGTAAAGAATGTGAATGTCGGAAATGTTGCAGAAATTCCAGACCAGTGCTTTGGAGAATGCAGTACGCTGGTACTCGTTGTAATAAATCATGAGAAATTGACGGCCATTGGCAATTATGCCTTCAACCACGCCTACGCTACCGGTGTAAATTTGGATTTGTCAATATACACCAAACTGAAGACGATTGGCGAGGGGGCATTTATGGAGGCAAACATCATGTCGGCCATTATCCCCGCGTCGGTAGAGTCGGTAGGAGAATGTTCCTTCGGATTCAACCCGAGCATGAGGTCGCTGACCTGCCTGGCCGTAGTGCCTCCGACGACGACGACTTTTGGACCGGTGAGCGAAGATATGTATAAGACTTGCAAGCTCTACGTGCCTGAAGGCTGCACGGATGCCTACAAGGCTGCAACGGGGTGGAAGAACTTCTTCAGTGTTGAGACGGGCATCGGAAGCGTCAAGACTGAAGCCGGAACTAATAGCTGCGAAGCCTACGACCTGCAAGGCCGACGCGTGAACGGCCAGGCCAAGAGCAATGGTGTGCAGATCATCGGCGGAAAGAAGGTGATAGTAAGGAAGTAACATAGAGACGGTGGCAATACTATCGACTACGAATTAAGAGAATTATACGAATGATGAGAAAGATATGAATGATTGGAAAGATGGGAATGATAAATGACATTGATTATCGGAAGTATAGTTCGTGAAGTTCGTAGTCAATAAAAAAAGAGGCTGTGCCGTAATTGACACAGCCTCTTCGTTATTTCCGACATACGTCAGTTGCTGATCAGTCACCGTCGCCGTCGTCGTCGGGCGAGGGCGTCGGTGTGGGCGTAGGAGTCGGGGTGTCGCCGCCCGATGAGAAGCTGATGCCCTTTCGCGCCAGAATCTGGCGGTAGTGCTCTATCTCAGCGTTGACGGCAAGGATGAAGTCGCGGTAGTCGGCTATCCCTCGTTTACTTTCTCCGCCCTCCTGGCATAAATCCTTGCCACCACGGCACCGCTGATATTGTGCCACACGCTGAAGATGGCGCCCGGAATGGTGGCCATCGGATAGGCGGCGAAGTGCAGCGTGGCGAGGCTCGAGGCCAGGCCCGAGTTCTGCATGCCCACCTCGATGCTCACCGCCCGGCGCTTGGCTGCGGGCAGCCGAAGGATACGGCCTATGAGATAGCCCAGCGACAGCCCGCAGACATTGTGGAGCATGACGACGAGGATGATTACGAGGCCTCCCGCCAGCAGCTTCGATGCATTCGCCGAGATGATGATGAGCACGATGGCACAAATGGCGAGAGTCGACACGGCTGGCAGATAGGCAATAGCCCGCTCCGAGAGCCTCGGCCATAACCACTTGAACGCAAGCCCTGCGACGATGGGCAGTATCACCACCCAGAGGATGCTGAGCAACATGCCCCACACTTCGACATCGACCGACTGTCCGACGATGAGCCACACCAACAATGGCGTGACAAATGGCGCGAGCACCGTAGATGTTGCCGTCATGCCGACGCTAAGCGCCAGGTCGCCTTTGGCAAGATAAGTGATGACGTTAGAGGCCGTGCCGCCCGGGCAGCATCCCACGAGCACTACGCCAACCGTCAGTGCATCGTCGAGTGCGAACAACCGGCTGAGCACCCACGCCAGCAGGGGCATCACCGTGAACTGCGCCAGGCAGCCGATGGCGATGTCGCGCGGACGGCTCAGCACGATGCGGAAGTCGTCAATATGCAGGGCCATACCCATGCCGAACATCACGAGTCCGAGCATCGGATTGATGGTGCTGGGCTTCACACCGCTGAATATTTCGGGAGCCAGCATGCCAAGCACCGCCGACAGCAGCACCAGCACACCCATATAGTCGGAAATCAGTTTGCAGATTTGTTTCATCTTCTAATTTATTGAGGGCGCAACGCCACAGTTTCAAAGAAATTCATGGCCGCAGGTCAGATAAGCTCCTGCATACGTTCCTTCAGCTCGCGGTTGTCGGCAAGAAGATTCCACACAGCATCTTCCGAGAGCACGCCGCGCTTGAGTTCAGCCGGCAGCAGCCCTGCCTCGTCGGCGGTGAAGTCCTGACGCCATTCATCACTTGAGTAATAGGCATCTAAAGCCTTGAGCGACTCCTGCGCAGCAGCATACTCATCGATAGCGGCCGAGAGATGCATCACGGCCTGCGAGGCACGGTCGAGGTGACGCTCCATCTGATTGATTCTTTCAGTCTGTTCCATTGCGGTATTATAGTTTTCAGACTGCAAAGGTACAGAAAAATACTCAAAAGCAATCATCTGTTCAGACAAAAATTACACTTTGTATCGCCGAAAGGCATAATAGCTCATGCAATATCGTGCCAAGACTCGGATAAAATCGGGAATTTCTGTCAATAGCTATTACTGATTAACCGATATTTCCAAATGCTACTTGGCAGTGCTTAAATATCTGACAAGCAAATAAATTAGTAAAAATATGCAAGGGACACCAAATTCGGTTAAAAAATTTAATTATAAAATACTAATTACTACAAAAAGCATGTTTGTCGATGAAAAGATGTAAATTTGCGACCAAATTACCAATTAAACAAAATTTCATGAATAGGACGCTGTATTTTTCTTTTGCTTGTTTACTGTCTATTGCTGGGTGTAGCGAGACAGATTTCGAATCAAGCCGTTCTGAGCAGATAAAGGATAATGCCGAGAACTTACTGGGTATAATTGACCCTAAACAGGACTGGAATCTGGTTACGAACGCCAACGTAACCATAACAGCCGATGCACCTCTCTACGACGTTGAAAAAGTTCAGATACTGACTGAATCGCCATTCTTCCTGTCTACAAAGCCGACTGTTCTTGCTGAAGCAAAAGTCGCCAAGGGTGAGACAGTGACGCTTTGCTATGATGCACCCAGCGTATATAGCCGGGTATTTGCTGCCTGCGTCAACAGCAAGGGTGTCTATTATGCAAAAGGCATGGATGTGACAGAGAGCAAAGTCAGTTTTAAAGGCGGTATCAGCAATGGTGCAGCAAGCAGAGCGGTAAGCAGAGCCGAGTCAGGCAACTGGCCCGATTACACAAAGATGAAATTGGAATTGAAAAACACCAAACAGTCCTTTAATTCCAAGCGTACCATTAGGGCCAATGATGCTGCTGCATCAGGTAATGCTCTCCAGAAATCATGGGTCAATGACAACAATATTGCTGTCTGGGAAAATGCGAATTGGGAAGATGATCGTCTGTGGGGTGACTATCGAGGAAGTGGCAAGACCGGTGATTTAGGTGTGGATATCGGTGGAGGATGGTATTTCGTCAACAATACAGTATGCCGCTCTGTAGACGACATGGACGAGAAGGAGAAGACCACTCTGAAAGACTTCTATAGTGAGAATCTGGGAGTTAAGAAGACCGGGAATGCGATGCAGGATAATATGGAGAAAATCCGTAACGGAAGTATTTTCAACACCACCAACAATCATCTGGTCAGCAATGGCACCGACCCTATCACAGTTATTCCTGTGCAAATGACTACCACCGACAGAAACAGTCTACACATATATTATTATTATTATAATCCAGCTAGCGTTCCTGCAGGAATGTCGGAGGTGGACTATCTGAAGAGTATTCCCAAGTTCAAGGCCATACAGTTAGGACATACCATCTACCAGTGGAAGAACAAAGGCTACCAGCGTGAGGATTTCTTCAAGATACATGAATACATGCTGCCCTATTATGGTGAGCCGGAGACATTCTTCCCCGAAAGGACCTCGACATCATCATTCTGCGTTTCAACTCCCGCGACAGACGGCAAATTGTATCGCATTAGAAACGGCAAGCTTCTCGACGGCAGCTACTATTATTTGACGTTTATCAATACAGGAAACGCAGATGTCGACAAACTTGCAACTAAATATTCCGACGATGACATCAACATCGCCAACCAGCTGTGGCAGGTATTCACTACGTCAGACGGTGGAAAGCTACTCTACAATATTGGTTCAAAGTATTTCCTCGTATGGGATGGTGACTGGGGTACGACATACTCAACAGACCAGAATACCGTAAAAGGCAAGGGCTTCAGATTCAACGAGGCTGACGGTATAACTCAAATTGTACGCTCAAACAATAGCCAAAAGGGGCTTGGCACCGATTTGGGAGTCAAGTCTAATAAAGGCGTCTATAGTGACAAAGGTACAGGAAATGGTGAAAATTTCAACTGGATTTTTGAAGAATATACGGGAACATCAGCAAAAGCCATCGCAGAATATACTTTCAAGAAATATCCAAAAGAAGTAACGGCGAAGAGTAATGTAATTCCTGCAGGATACCGCGTTGGCTTTATGGTAAGAAAAATCAAAAATGATTCGAACAATGATACAGGAATTAAGGAAGTTAATAATGGATGCTGTTACGGTGACGGACGTCTGAATACGCAAATTAACCAATTTGGAGCATTCAATACTGCTGCCAGAGATTACTCTATGAGGACTGATGACCCGCGCGTTGCTTTCTTCCAGGCTAACGGTAAAACATACATCACCTTCGAGGATGGAAGTGACTGTAATTTCTGCGATATTATCCTTGAGGTTGGCGGGTATGACAAGTCTATACTCACTGAAGTACCAAATGGAACTGAAGAAAAGAGTAGTGGAATAGAGACAGACAATCTCTATGATGAATGTGAGACAGAAAACATTACCTATACCCTCTGTTTCGAAGACCGCCCAGTAGAAGCCGACTATGATCTCAATGATGTCGTGCTGTGCTGCAAGCGTAGCTCTGATGACGAAGGCTGTGTAGAACTCACGCTCGTAGCCTCTGGTGCTGATGATGATGTGTGGATAAGGAATATTCCAGGCGAATTCAAAAGAGGCACAGCACTTGACAGCAAGGAAGTGCATGGACTCTTCGGGGTAGAAAAAGACGAAAGTGGACACAGATTTGTCAATACAGTGAAAGGGGCTGCAAAAGTTGCCACTGTTACTGGAGTGTATGAGCTGCCAGCAGACATGACTATTCCTCAGTTCCTAAGTCAGATATATATTGAGAATGTGTCGACAAACTCTAAGATTGAAGTTGCCAAGCAAGGGCTTGCACCATGCGGAGTCATCATTCCAGATGTATTCAACTATCCTATAGAAAAGGTGAAGATCACTAATCCCTACCTACTGTTCAGAAGTTGGGCAAACAAAGCTTCTGAGCCGGAGTTCAAGACATGGTATATGAATGAAGAGAATGGAACGACTATCAAGATGAGTGACATAATCCATTAGCACATATCTGACTAACAAATAAAGATTGCCGCCCCATTTAGGAACGGCAATCTTTTTTTGCATAAGAAACACAAACATATAAAGTATCATCTGCATGTTGGATGAAATATCGTGGTACATACACGGATAAATCGGGAATATCCTTGGTGGTCTTGCAAAAAAGTCGTAAATTTGCACCGATTATTTAACAAACTAACAGAAAGAAAGTAATAATGCAGAAACTTTACCTATTAATTATTGCAGCCTGCACGTCATTATCAACTATGGCTCAGGAGAAATTCGAGCAAGGAAAACCAAACGACGACAACTATCGCTATTTGGATGAGTATCAAGGTCTTAAGGAGTATATCGACTATTCCAAGTACCCCAACTTCAAGTTAGGTGCCGGAACCACCGTAGACGAGTATCTCAGCAAGCCTCTGGTGAAGAGTCTTATCAACAAGAACTTCACCGAGACCGTAGCCGGCAATGCCATGAAGATGGCAAGCTGCGTCAATGGCAATGGCGACATGAACTTCTCGACCGTGAAGAAGTACGTCAAGGCAGCCACCGAGGCAGGGCTCAGCGTATATGGTCACACCCTCGCCTGGCACTCACAGCAGGCCAATGGTTGGCTACATAAACTCATGGCCGACAAGACCGACCCCAACGGTGGCGAGGAGGTATGGGCAGAAGTAGCCAGCAAGGACTTCCGGACAGCGCAGAACGTAGGGTGGAAAGCAACAGAGGCAGAATATGGATACACTATCAAGTTTGACAAGACAAACGGCCTTAAGGTGACTACCACAAAGCAGTATCCATGGCAGGTGCAGTTCGTAGCAATGAGCGACATCTTCCTTACAAAGGGCAAGAGCTACAAGATGACGATGACCGTGAAGGGCTCGAAGGCAGGAAAGATCGACGGCAGACTCGGAGACTGGAATACAGGTGCCAACTTCAGCGTATCATTCACCACCGACTGGAAGGATGTCGAAGTGACGATAACGCCAGTGCTGGAGAGCAGCTTCATCCTCCTGCACGTACCCAATTACATCGGCGACGTATATATCAAGAGCATCAAGTTTGAAGGATACAAGGCCAAGACCATCCCTCAGACAGCAGAAGAGCGCCACGACACACTCGTCTATGCTATGGACAAGTGGATAAAAGGCATGATGGAAGCCTGCGACGGCAAGGTCAAGGCATGGGACCTCGTGAACGAGGCTATCGCCGGTGATGGCAATGACGGACAGGGAAACTACACTCTGCAGCACTCCGACGGATATAAGAGCGGTACATGGGATGTGGGCGGCAGCGCCTTCTACTGGCAAGACTATATGGGCGATCTCGACTACGTGCGTCAGGCATGTCGGCTGGCCCGCAAGTATGGACCAGAGGGCATCGCGCTCTTCATCAACGACTACAACCTGGAGTCCGACTGGGATGACAACAAGAAGGTGAAGAGCCTTGTCAATTGGATAAAGAAGTGGGAATCCGACGGTGTGACGCGCATTGACGGCATCGGCACTCAGATGCACATCAGCTGCTTCGAGAGCAATAACATCCAGAATAGTATCAAGAAGCACATCACCCAGATGTTTGAAGTCATAGCCAAGAGCGGGAAGCTCTGCCGTGTATCGGAGCTCGACATGGGATATGTACGCGGCACTAACCGATGGGCAAGCTCTGTCAAGACCGAGCAGCTGACAGATGCCGAGCACAAGAAGATGGCCGATTTCTACGAGTGGATCATCAAGGAGTACTTCCGTATCATACCGCCAGCACAGCAGTGGGGCATCTGCCAATGGTGCACCACTGACTCTCAGGGAGGGTGGCGTGCTGGCGAACCCGTAGGTCTATGGGACGTCAACTACTACCGCAAGCACACCTATGCCGGATTTGTACGCGGACTAAGCGGAGCTGAGACTTCCATCGGGAATATCAAGGCAGACAATACCATTGACACCTCGAAAGGCATCTACAATCTCAACGGCATGCGCATGCAAGCCACATCGATCGACGAACTGCCGTCAGGCCTATACATCATCGACGGCAAGAAGATAGTAAAGTAAAAGCAGAATATAATAAAAAGGACAGCCTTTAGCCAACGAAGCGATTATTCGGCTAAAGGCTGTCTTTTTTATTATTTGTTGGCCATGCGGTAAATCTCCTCCATCGCCTCGGCATCAAGCACTTCCATAGCACCGATTTTCATCTTTCCGTCGCGAGAGCACTTGCGGACAAGCTCCCGGATCTCGTCGTCAGTAGCCTTACGACCTATCAGCTCAGGAATACCTACTGGCATCCCTATAGCATGGAAGAAGTTCTCCGTTGCCTCAATACCACGGATAGCAGTACCACGAGGATCGCTGAAATCGTTGGCTACACCCATCACATTGACAGCAAACTGCACAAAACGACTGATATGGCGAGCCATCACATATCGAGCCCACGAGCCCCATATTGCAGCAAGACCAGCACCATGAGTGACGCCAAAGAGTCCCGACAGCTCGTGCTCAAGCTTATGACTGGCAAAGTCCTTCTCCGTGCCGCACTCCGTCAGGTCGTTGTGTGACAGCGAGCTTGCCCACATGATAGCTGCGCGATTACGATAGTCCTCAGGATTCTTCAGCACCTCAAAGACTGCATCCTTCACTGTCCTAAGCAAAGCCTCACTCAATGCATCGGTAAGCGTGGCATCCTCATATTTTGAGAAGAAGCGCTCCATTGTATGCATCATGATGTCAGTAGCTCCGGCAGCAGTCTGATAAGGAGGTAGTGTGTATGTGCGCTCCGGATTCATAATGGCGAACTTGCAACGGCAGAGGTCGCTGTTGACTCCCCGCTTCAACATTCCCTCATCGTTAGTGATGACACAGCTCGACGACATCTCCGAGCCTGCTGCAGGAATGGTAAGCATCACTCCGATAGGCAGACACGTCTGGGGAATGCCTTTGCCATCCCAGAAGTCCCATACGTCACCATCGTATCCTACACCATAGCCGATAGCTTTGCTGGAATCGATGACAGATCCGCCTCCAACAGCCAGGATGAAGTCTACATTCTCCTCACGGCACAACTCTATGCCCTCACGGACCTTGGACAGCAGAGGATTGGGTACTACCCCACCCAACTCCACAAAAGCGATGTTTGCATCGTTGAGCATAGTCTCAACCTTGTCAAGCAGTCCTGACCTACGGGCAGAACCGCCACCATAATGAACAAGAACCTTCTTTCCACCATACTGACGAATCAACTGTGGAAGCTGATCCTCAGAACTCTTGCCAAACACGACGCGCGTGGGGGCATAGTAATTAAAATCCTTCATTTCCTTAATAGTTAGTTTTAACAATCTGTTTTATTATGCCCATCAGAAAGCAGGCTTACCTTCATAGTCGATCTCTTCGTCCTCACTGAAATGACGAGACGGATCAATATGGAACACACGCTGTACCTCTGCCTCGTACGTACCAGTGTAGTCTGTCAGGCGTACCTCGTAGTCACTTGTGATAACGAAGTCCTGTATCAGCTGGTCCTCGGGAGCTGCCTCAAGGTTTTCTCTCTCGTCATCCTTGCTTGTGGCATAAAGGCATAGCTTGTCTACAGGCATATAGTCAGAATCGAGAGAGTATAGCCACAGGGAATAGAGGCCGTCACCCTCGTCGGCAGCAAGTATCATGAGCCTGGTACCAACAGACTCTGGCAGTGAGATGGCCTTAGGCTCAACACGACCTTCAAGTCCCATGAATGAGGCAAGTTCTGATGGCACAGTCTTGTAACCTGGCAGATACCTGACGTAATCTTCAGAATAGCGTACAGGCAACGGCTGTATTGCAAGACTGTCATAAAAAAGCTGCACCGGATTAGCATCTATATCAAGTCTTATGCCTTGGGCTGCCAGTTTCTCCTTTGCCTCCAGCCGAGCGACGCTGTCGAGCTTATGCTGTATCTCCGCTTGTGACAGACTGGAAGAACTGCATGCAGAATCATAGACGAGAAATCCAATCAACAATATTGCCACAACGGTGGCAGCCATCAAGAGATAACGCCTTTCAATCATAGCTTAACCTTCTTCTTAACAACCTTACTCTCATTCTGCAGACGGTTCAGAGCGGATATAACATAAGTGTATTTATCCTTACCGTTATTATATGGGAGCTTATAGTACGTCTGGCTTGTGATGGCAACAATCTTAGAAGCATCATTCGTGTTTATTTTCTCACCTTTGGCAAACCTATAAACGACATACTTCACTGCCGTATCCCTCCAGGTCTTTCCTTTCGGAGCCGTCCAGAAGAGTATATACCCGTCTTCTGTCCATACCGGCTTCACCTTCTTAACCTTCTTTGGTGCCTTGCTGTCGATGAAAGTCATCGATGGCAGAAGGGCTGGGAAGCGCCAGTAGTTATTGCGCAGCGAACTGCCGTATTTGCCGACATTGTCTACAGCGGCCTTCGCATACCACAATACAGTACCCTTCACACCGGGCAGCTGCTGATGCAGCCGCATCTTTGCACCCAGCTGGTGGGTATTGGGATTATTTGGGTCTGCATGCTTCACGGTGCGCTCCACATCCTCGCCGATAACCAGCGGACGGTTAGAGGCATACTGGTTCCACCACTTTATCAGAGTCTCGTAGTCAGCTGCCTTATGACCGATCTCCCAGTATAGCTGAGGAACATTGTAGTCCAACCAGCCGTTATTCACCCATAGCAGTATGTCGGCATAGAGGTCATCATAATTCTGGGTGCCGTTAGTATTACTTCCTATCGGAGAGCTCTTCTTGTTGCGATAGATGCCGAATGGCGAAATACCAACCTTTACCCAGGGCTTTGTCTCATGAACAGTCTTATAGAACTGCTCGATAAAGAGGTTAACGTTGTACCTGCGCCAGTCATTGATATCTTTTATGCCATTTGAATTCTCCCTGAAGAGCTGCTCGTCAGGAATGGTCTCTCCCTTTACCGGATAAGGATAGAAGTAGTCATCCATGTGGATGCCGTCTACATCATACCTGCTGACGATGTCCTTGGCCACCTCACAGATATAGTCACGATTCTCAGGCATCCCGGGATTGAGTATGAAAAGTCCGTCATAGCTGAAGCAGCTCATCGGATTGCGGACAGCGATATGCGATGATGCAAGCTGTAGGGTGGTCTTTGTCTTTGCACGATACGGATTGATCCATGCATGAAGCTCCATTCCTCGTTTGTGACACTCGGTAATCATCCATTGCAGAGGATCCCAATATGGATTAGGGGCGACACCTTGCTTACCGGTCAGAAACCGGCTCCATGGTTCAATTTTACTCTCATAGAGTGCATCGCATTCAGGTCGCACCTGGAAGATTATCACATTACACCCATCCTTCTGCAGCTCATCGAGCTGATAGCTTAGTGTCTGCTGCATCTTCTCTCTGCCAAGGCCTTGGAACTGACCATTGACACATTGTATCCACGCCCCACGAAACTCACGCTTAGGCTGGGCGTTAATGGGTAAAAATGACAAATGACAGATGATGAAACATAAAGATATCATCAACCACTGGTTTACTAGGATCTTCTTCATATCTTTTTTAAAACAAATTTGGTTTCTTCTTTCTTGCCTCTTCAAGTGAAAGGAGTTCTTGCTGTTCATGCTGATAGTCGGAACGCAGCTGGGCATACTTCTCATTGAGTTCCTGCTCCATAGTCTTTTCTTCGCTCATAAGGCGGCTGGCTGTAATGGCATTCTGCGAGGCATCTTTCATCCATACCACCGGACCACCATATACAGGGGCTATCTTCAGTGCGACATGCAATTCACTGGTTGTAGCTCCACCTATCATAATAGGAATATTCAGGCCTGCCTTCCTCAGTTCGGTTGCCACATTGACCATCTCCTCAAGACTTGGAGTGATAAGACCGCTTAGGCCTATCATGTCAACATTTTCTTCCTTTGCCCTTCTCACGATCTGTTCTGCAGGTACCATCACCCCCATGTCAATCACATCGAATCCGTTGCAGGCCATTACCACACTGACGATATTCTTACCAATGTCATGCACATCACCCTTGACAGTAGCCAGAAGCACCTTACCGGCACTCTTTACGCCCTCTGCCTTCTGAGATTCGATATATGGCTGGAGGATGCCGACGGCCTGTTTCATAGTACGTGCAGTCTTCACTACCTGAGGCAGGAACATCTTTCCTTCTCCGAAGAGCTTTCCTACAATATTCATCGCGTCCATCAGCGGACCCTCAATGATATCAACTGCCCTGGGATATTTCTCAAGAGCTTCCTTCAGGTCCTTTTCCAGATTATCCCCAATTCCTTTCTGCAAGGCCCATGACAGTCGCTCCTCGACTGTCTTGTCCGCAACAGGAGTATCCTCCTTCTTCCTTATTCCTTCTTGTGTCCCTTCAGTAGCAAGCGACAAGCCGATTACCCCCTTCCTCTCTTCTTCTTCCTTCAATATTTCAGAGGCAAGATCCGTGAGTCGGTCACAGGCATCGCCACGACGATAAAGGATGGCATCTTCAATCACGTCAAGCTGATCTTGAGGAATGTCAGAGTAAGTCACTTTAGTAGAGGGATTTACGATGCCGAAATCCATGCCCTTATTTATCGCATGGTACAAGAATACGGCATGCATTGCCTCACGTATGTAGTTATTGCCCCGGAATGAGAAACTGAGGTTCGACACTCCTCCACTGACATGTGCTCCAGGAAGATTATTCCGTATCCATTCCGTAGCCCGGATGAAGTCGGCAGCATACGCATTATGCTCCTCCATACCGGTAGCAATAGCAAGGATATTGGGGTCGAAGATTATGTCATGAGGGTTCATCCCTACCCTATCCGTCAGTATATGATATGCCCTCTGTGCTATCTCTATACGCCGCTCGTAACTCGTGGCTTGTCCTTCTTCGTCGAAGCACATCACCACTACTGCTGCTCCATAGCGCATCACGTCGAGAGCATGCTCTACAAACTTCTCCTCTCCCTCCTTGAGAGAGATGGAGTTGACGATACTTTTGCCCTGTACGCACTTCAGACTGGCAATAATCACATCCCAGTTGGAGGAATCAATCATTACTGGCACCTTAGCGATGTCAGGCTCTGCGGCAATCATATTCAAGAAAGTCTGCATCTCCTGCCTGGCATCAAGCAGACCGTCATCCATATTGATATCGATGACCATGGCTCCGTCTTCTACTTGCTTTCTCGCGATAGTAAGAGCCTCATCATAGTTTTTCTCTTTTATAAGACGCAGGAACTTTCTGCTGCCAGCAACATTGCAACGCTCACCGACATTTATGAAAGGCATGCCCTGCTGCCCCACTTCAAGCAGGTCTAACCCAGACAGCCACATCCTACTATTTCCCTGTGCAATCTCATGAGGCTTCTTTCCGCGCACAAGAGGCTGATAAGCTCTTATAAACTCATCAGTAGTACCACAACAGCCACCAATGATGTTCACTAATCCCTCATTCACGAGTTCTGCAATCTTCGGTGCCATCGTCTCTGCTGTCTCATCATACAGCCCCATGGCATTTGGCAGACCAGCATTCGGGTAGCAACTGATATAATATGGTGCCTTGCGTGCAAGTTCGCGCAGATAAGGCTTCATCTGCGATGCTCCGAAAGAGCAATTTAAACCGATGCTGAATATGGGATATGTACTAACACTGGCGAGAAATGCATCCAGGGTCTGTCCCGAGAGGGTACGACCGGCAAGGTCACTGATTGTGACGCTGAGCATTATGGGCAGATCTACTCCACGCCGCTGCATGACACACATACAAGCATCGATGGCACATTTGGCATTGAGTGTGTCGAATATCGTCTCTATGAGGAGAGTATCTACACCTCCTTCAATCAGTCCATCAACCTGCTCGCTATAGGCCTCCAACAGTTCGTCATAGGTAACCTCACGTGCTGCGGGATTACTCACGTCAGGCGACATTGAGAGAGTCTTGTTAGTCGGTCCGATGGAACCGGCGACGTATCTCGGCTTTTTCTCTGTAGAGAACTCGTCGGCTATCTTCCTTGCTATTCTTGCTCCTTCAAGAGCCATTTTGCGGGCTGAGCCTTCAAGATGATAGTCGGCCTGAGATATTCGCTGACTGCTAAAGGTATTTGTGGTAATGATGTCAGCACCGGCATCGAGATACTTACGGTGTATCTCAGTTATTATTTCCGGTCGGCTAATGTTGAGTGCATCGGTATTGCCGACTTTTCCAAGAACAGCCCCGACCATTGTACCCATTGCTCCGTCGAGAACGAGTATCCTGTCTTTTATTATCTCCTCTATAGTCTTCAATGCTGGCATTCCTTTTCCATTTTTTATATTTCTATTTAAAGACTTTCATCGCGCGGTCCATCTCCCTGCGGTCTTCTTTCTCCTTTAGGGTCTGGCGCTTATCATACTCCTTCTTACCCTTACAGAGAGCTATATCCATCTTGGCTCGGCCTTTCTCATCGATGAAGACGAGGATTGGCACTATAGTATATCCCGTCTGCTTCGTTGCACTCTCCAGTTGGCGTATCTCTCTCTTGGTAAGCAGTAGCTTACGGTCGCGCTTCATCTCATGGTTATTGTATGAACCATAGAAATACGGACTGACATTCATGCCTTTTACCCACAACTCACCATTAATGACAGTGCAATATGTATCTACCAGACTCGCCTTGCCCATACGGATACTCTTTATCTCAGTACCTGTGAGCACTATGCCTGCTGTAAAGGTCTCAATGAAGAAATATTCAAACGAGGCCTTCTTGTTCTTTATCTGTACTGGGCTTTTCTTCCTCAGTAGTTCTTGTTCCTTGTTCATCTAATAGTTGCAAATTTTTCAAGATTGTCATCGATATAATGAGCGATGGTATCTGTCCATTCCTCCTCGTTCTCAACAAACTTGTCATCGAGGTCATCAAACTCCGGGAACTTCTCAAAAAGAGCCATGAACTCCTCTTCGGTGCAATCCTTCTCAATCTCTTCACGATATTTAAGCCATAGCGTATGGGCATCGTAAATCAGTTTTGAGAGATCGCGCATCCCCCACATCTTGTTCAGGGCCTTGGCAAAAGGATTCTTGAAGATGAACTCCCCAAGTCCGTTATGTATCAGCTGGACAAAACCTCCATCCATCACCTCGTCATGAAGCATATCCCATGCGAGGAGTGTTATCTGGTCGCTGTTCAGCTCTGCCATCGTCTCTGCGGTAAGTTCACCTCCAATAGCATTTCTGATTCCATCAACAAATACTTTCACGAAGGCATCCATACCTTCCATAGCTGCCTGTTGCAGCTTACTGTCACTCAAAACGACTTCTACCATATTCTATTTCTTTTGTGGAAGGCCACCTCCTACATAAGCGATACAGATACCCCTGTCCCACTGTTGGTGAATATACTCCTTTGGGTCATCAGGGTTAACCTGAAGATTCTGAAAACGATCATCGCCATTGCTGTAGTTTCCAAAAATCACCACGTAACTGCCTTCGCCGTAAACAACCTGATGGATATTAAAGCCTCTGCCCCATATACCGTTTTGCACTCTCGACAACAATTCAGACGTTGACGACTCCCACATATAGCCTTGCGACAGGTATTTGGGCGTCTTGCTCATCACGACAGTCCACGCGCTGCCGTCATAGGCCAGATCTGTAATAAAGTATCCCTTCTCTTTCTGTTCTGTTATCCATGGAGCCAGTGTTGCCCACGAATTGCGCCATATCGTCTGACCAGTGATTCCAGAGCCTTGCGACATCACGACAAGCCACTCTTTATCGCTCCTTGAGAGTGAGGTTATGGCAAAGCCCTCCTTTGTCTTACTTTCGATCCACTCCTCTGGCCACTTGTCGGTAAGTGAGAATGACTGGTGGGTATATCCAGTATTCTTTGCCATTATGACAAGCCATCCCTCAGATGTGTAGGCAGCTGATACGATACGCTTGCCAAGGTTCCAGTTGGATGTGATGTCAGTCTCTTCCAAGGGCTGACCTAATCCATAGGAGTACCATGTCTGTTCTGTATAAGGCAGCCCAGACTCTGATATCAGGAGTGTTTTATTCTGCGCATAAGAACTTGTACACAGAATGCATACCAAACACGCTACAATAAGTTTTAGTCTATTATTCATATCCTTCTTTCTTTTAATTAATTACGGTATTAACAATGAAGAGTCTCCATAACTCAGGAAGCGAAAGTCGTGAGTTAGGGCATAATCATATATCCTATGCCAGTCACCATTCACAAACGCACTCACCAGAAGAAGCAGGGTCGACTGAGGCTGATGGAAATTTGTAACAAGCATTTTTACGATCTTATAGTCATATCCTGGAGCAATGATAATCTGCGTGCTGGAGTGGAGGACTTTCATTCCCTGCCTGTCCATCCACGAGGCGAGTGCCTTCAAAGAGTCCACACTGCTTATACCCTGACTATTACCATTTCCATCATAAGGCTCCCATTGTGACACATGGAGCTGGTCTTCGGCGATATCAGGATTCGCCATTATCTTCAGACCCATATAATACAGGCTCTCCAGTGTACGTACACTTGTTGTGCCTACTGCTATGGCAGAAGCATCATGGCTGATAAGTTTCTGGATGGTATCCCGGCGCACACTGATATATTCCGTGTGCATCTCATGCCCCTCTATCTCCTCACTCTTTACAGGCTTGAATGTTCCGGCTCCAACATGAAGAGTCAACTCCTCGCGCTCAATACCTGCGGCATCAATAGCAGAGAGAACAGCTGGAGTAAAATGAAGTCCGGCTGTAGGAGCCGCAACACTTCCCTTTATCTTAGAATAAACCGTCTGATATGTCGTCTTGTCGCTCTCCTGAGTCTCACGGTTAAGATATGGAGGAATAGGCAACTCGCCCATAGCATCGATAATCTCCGCAAAACTGACAGCGCCGTTCCACTCGAAGTCAATCCGATGAGATGTACCGTGAATGGGGCCACGCGTAGCCTTAACTACTATCTTAGCTCCATTTACCTCTATCTCCCTTGTCAGCGAACCTTCTTTCCACTTTTTCAGGTTACCGACAAGACAATACCAAGCACAGTGACCTGAGGTCTGAAACATAAGCTCATAGTCAGAAGGCTCTGCTGGCTCAAGAAGGAACACTTCGATAAGTGCACCTGTATGCTCTCCATTAGAACCTATCTTCCGGAAATGCATACGAGCCTGAATGACCTTTGTGTTGTTGAAGATCATCAATGCCCCTTTAGGGAGATAATTGGGAAGATTGAAGAACACGTCCTCTCCCACCTCGCCGTGTCTGTATATCAGCAGTTTCGAGTGATCGCGCAGGGCAATAGGGAATTTGGCTATCCGCTCGTCAGGAAGAGGATAGTTATAGTCTTTTATATGTATATGTTTTGGATCTGTCATGCAAATGTTGATTTTAATAGTGCGTAGATGAGCGTAAACACAAGTACGCTAACAGGAATATTCATATCTTGGGGAGCATATCTTGCTTCATCACTACGATAGACACGACGATAGAGCAGATATGCCAGAGAGCCGCAGATGGCACCCCAGCAGAGTCCTACTATAATATCGCCGGGGAAATGGACGCCAAGATACATTCTGGTCCAGCAGTTGGTAAGTGACCAGAGAACCATAGCCGATGTGAGAAGTCTGCTACGGATGAGCCACCAGAAGAATATTGTGAGACTGAAGGTGTTGGAGGCATGGGCAGAGAAGAATCCATAGTTTCCTCCACGATAACCGTCGACAATATCCACCAATAGTCCAATCTGAGGATCGTGTGTCGGACGCCATCGCGCCACGGTTGGCTTCACAATCTCATCGTCGATGGTTCCAGCAAGAAGTACACACAGGCCTGCACATGCAACGATAAAGAATATCTTCTGAACAGTATCGTTATTCTTAAGTACCACATAAAACAAGCTCAGATACAGCGGAACCCATGTCAGAGCATTTGTCAGAGTACGGACTAACGAGTCGAGATAGAGAGACTGACTGCCATTAAACCATAGCAGCAGTTCCTTGTCGTATTCTATTAATGTCTGCCAATCCATTCTAGATAAGTTCTATTTGTTTCGTCTCAATCCAGCCCTCTTTTCCGTCTGCAAGACGTACTCCCTTCCACTCTCTCATAGAAGAATCCGTGATAGTCACCTTCGTACCCTCGTGGAGAATGAAAAGATCGGTTCCTTTCTTGTCTGGTGTGCTCTTTACCGTCACAGAAGATGCTGTGACTATTGCACCCTTGCGGTTAACGAGCAGTTCTTTCTGCTGATGAGCGAAGATATTACTGAAAACGAATATCGCTATGAGGAAGAGAGCCCCGAAGAAACCTACTTTCCTCAACCATATACGATCTGAGAAGAGATACAATAGTGCCAGGACGATAGCCAGTGCCAATGCCCAAAGAGCCGTTCGTGCCCAACCGTCAACACTTGCCAGATTAACCAGCGAGCGATACCAGGTGATGAAAAACATTTCCTGTTCTGGAGTAATCTTGTCGATAGTTTTAGAACGTGCCATCTGCAGGTTGAAACGTATGTCACGATCACTCGGTGAGAGCAGGAGTGCACGCTCATAGTTAAGCACTGCCTTGGTGATATTCTCCGTGCGATAGTAGGCATTTCCAAGATTGTAATACAAATCGGCTGAAGCACCATTCTTAAGCAATGACTCATACTCCTTGATAGCCTGCTGATATTCTCCACGTACATAGGAAGAATCGGCTTCCGCCTTAGTCAATGCATGAGAGGAAAGCGGAAGGAGACAAGAGGCAAGAGATATGCTGATAAGCAATATCATACGCATTGTCTGAGCACTTTTCTTACCCTTCTTCTTCATCGTATCCTCAATCTTCTCAATGGCTGTCATGGCTTTTTCGTACACCTTGTTCATATTTCCTTTAGGATCACCTGGCGCATAACGCTCGAACTCACACTCGTCAAGTGCTCCGATAAACTGAGTTATGGTATTTTCATCTACATTACGCTCTGACAAGCGCATACTGATGTTGTCATGAGAAAGTTGCTCGACAGGGATATTCAGTTTGTCTCCTACATATCCCCAGAGTGCACGAAGCACCTCGTCATAGAACTCGCCAGGCTTGTTCTCTTCCATCAGCCTTGATGCTTTCTTAAGACGTTTCGTTGCAACCTTGTTGGCTTTTCCGGCACGCCGTTTAGTTATATTGGCATTCTCTATTGCCCTCTGACGGAAGATCACGAACAATGAGACAAAGACCAATGCGAGCAAGATGATTGATACCACATAACCCGTTGACCCGAAGAAGAAGTCATCAAGCGAATGTTGACGTGTATCTCCTGTCTTTATATGCCGTATATCCTTATTAAGCAACTGCAGGTCTTCCTGGCCTGTGAAATCATTGACACTGCTACTTCCAGAACCTTTGGCCACATTGAGGGTAAATCCTTCTGACTTCACTGTTTCATATTTCTTTGTGGCTGTATTAAAGTAAGTGAATTCAATTGGAGGAATCTCATATTTTCCCTGATGACGTGGTACGGCAAGAATGTCGTATATCATAGAACCTTCCAAACCATTTGCCGTCAGTTTTGTTTTGTCGGTAATCTTGGCGTCATACTTGTCGAAGTCCTTTGGGAATAACACCTCAGGCTGCTTTATAAGCTTCAGATTTCCTGTTCCACTGACAATAACCCTAAGACTGACAGGGTCATTGGCTTTAACATCTGTCTTATCCACCTGAGCAGATATATTGAACCTACCAACAGCTCCGGAGAAGTTTGACGGGCGCTGTGGCAGAGGGTCTACCTGAATCTCGATACCAGGAGCCTGAATCTGTTTCTTCACTTCGATGTAGCCGGAGCCTCCATTGAAGAAGGCCTCGAATGGGTCGATGTTACGGTTCTGCTGAACTACGATACCGTTGAATGTGATACTTGGTATCTGTAGCTTTCCGGTTATCTGCGGGAACATAACATACTGACTCCATGTCACAGTGCGATAAGGACGTCCATTAACAGTCTCCACCTTGAAGCTCTTCTGCTGTGGGAGTTCCACCTCCTGAGTATGGAAACCTTTAAGATCAGGCATTTTTCCTTCCAACTGTGTCAGTGAGACAAGGGTGTATACCTTATATGTCAACAGAATTGGTTCCTGTTCATATACACGCCTTTTGTTTGCGCTGACTTTAATAAAGAGGTCGGAACCTGAAATACGGCTCCCGGCATCACGCAACTCTGCACCTTCATCATCTCTCTGACGACGGCCGGAGCCACCATTCGACTGATTCTGTGGAGTACCGGATACTGTGATCTTCAAGGTGTTGGATGCAATTGTTTTTCCACCTACAACCACATGGGCAGCAGGGATGGTGAAGCTACCATTCTTCGTCGCTACTACAATATATGTATAAGTTATAGATGATGAAGAGCTGGTATGCCCGTTAATCATTTGATAGCTTGACTGCATACTGCGGTTCGGACCTATAAGCACCTCAAACTCATCAGGTATGTTTCCTGCACGGAAGTCACTGACGTTCTGGGTGTTGACAGTATACGTTAGCCGGAACTGCTCTCCCATTGACACATGAGATGGGGCAGATCCAGTAAGTGTCTGCGCATAGGCCGCTACAGCGGCAATCGTCATATAAAAGAAAAATACTATTCTCTTCATTTCTACCAATTCTTCTGTATGTTACGACGCTGTGGCTGCTGCTGAGCTTTCTTCAGTCGATCCTGCGTCTGTTTCTCCTGTTGTATGGCAGCGTTGAGAAGCTGTTCGGCATTGTCCTTACTCATCTGAGGCTTCTGCTCTTGTTGCTTCTGTTTCTGCTCGTCTTTATTCTGATCTTTTTTCTGTTCGTCTTTCTTTTCGTCTTTCTTCTGATTATCCTTATTCTGCTGGTTTTGCTGGTTCTGCTTGTCCTGTTTCTGTTTCTGATGCTTACAGAGAACAAGATTATATCTTGTCTCGTCATCGTTTGGGTTCAGTCGCAGCGCACTCTTATAAGCCTCGATGGCTTCGCCATACATCTTATGAGTCTGGCAGATGACACCTATATTATGGAAAGACTGGTATTTCCTTAACGGGTTTGTCTCAATTCTGGCAGCACTTTGGAACTGTTCGATGGCAGCAGAGTCTTTCTTTTGAGCCATAAGGGCATTGCCTAGATTGTAAGCAGCCTGAGGATTCTTAGGATTCTTCTCTACTGCCTTACGATATGATACCTCTGCATTGGCATAGTCGCCTGCCTCAAACTGCTTGTTTCCCTGGCGGATATACTGACGGTCTGTCTGGGCATAGGCAGAGGTTAGCGGTGAGAAGACCGAAGTGATGGAGATGCAGACAAGCACGATCATCCTGGCGAGAGGCATTCCCTCACCTTTCATTGCAGGCTCACCTTTTCTCTTGAACAATGAGATATTCTTCAGCAGAGGATTGCGACGATCAAAAATACAAATCTCTAGTATAAGCAGTAGCAATGCCAGAATTCCAAATGCCTGGAATTGTTCATCGTAGTCACTGAATACTGTAGTCGAGGTCTCTTTCTTCGAGAGTTTGTCAAGCTCATTGTCAAGCTGCTGTTGGGCAGCACTATTGTTCTCTACATGGATATATGCTCCACCTCCGGCCTGAGCCACCTGACGACACATATCCTCATTGAGAGCCGACATAACGGTATTGCCAGTGTTATCCTTCATGTAGTCGCCTGATCCGGGGATAGGTATAGGAGCACCCTGAGTGCTGCCCACACCTAATACAAATACTCTCATTCCCTTATTCTTAGCTGCCTCAGCTGCTTCAAGGGCGCCGCTCTCATGATTCTCACCGTCAGTGATGACGATTATCGCCTTGCCGATTCCTTCCTCCTGAGTGAAGCTGTTCATCGACATATCTATGGCAGCAGCAATATCTGTTCCCTGTGTGGCCATCATTGACGGATCAATACTAGAGAGGAACATCTTTGCTGACACGTAATCGCTTGTGATAGGCAACTGTACAAAAGCATCACCGGCAAACACGATGAGTCCTATCTTATCGTTAGTGAAGTGGTCTACCAGATTCTCTATCATCATCTTACTACGGTCCAGACGGCTTGGCACGATGTCCTCTGCACGCATAGAGTTAGAGATATCAAGGGCTATAATGGTCTCTATGCCGGTACGCTTCTCATGACTGATCTTTGTGCCCATCTGAGGTCTTGCAAGCATGATGATAAGCAATGCCAAGGCAGCCTGGAGAATCCAGAACTTAACAGAGGGACGGAAACGGGACACGTCGGGCATGAGGCTCTTCAAAAGATTAGGGTCACCAAACTTCCGTAGCCTCTTCTTCTGATTACGGTACGTGAAAAACCTGAAAAGTGCAAATACTGGTATCAGCACTAACAGCCACAGGTATATAGGGTCTTCAAATCTGAACATCTTATGGTATCCTCCTGAAAATAGTTATACGTAACAGTATCTCAAGCAATAGCGCCAATACTGCAATTATTGCAAATGGCTGGTATGCCTCATATTTCTTGCTGAATTTCTTGACGTTGAGCTTCGACTTCTCCAACTGGTCAATCTCCTGATAGATCTTACGAAGTTCTTTTGTGTTTGTCGCACGATAGAAATCACCTTCTGTCGCAACTGCAATCTCACTAAGCATCTTACTGTCAATCTCTACAGGTATGTTGACATACTGCACACCGCCAGCCACAGGCATAGGATAAGGAGCGACCTTATTAGTACCGACACCGATAGTGTATACTCTTATACCAAGGCTCCTGGCTATTTCTGCAGCAGTCATCGGTGAGATGTCACCTCTGTTGTTACTACCGTCCGTAAGCAGGATCACCACCTTGCTCTTTGCCTTCGAATCTTTAAGTCGAGAGACGGCATTGGCAAGTCCCATACCGATGGCGGTACCGTCCTCAATAAGTCCACGGGCTGCTATGTCAGTCCTCACATTATGAAGCAAATTCAGCAGCGAGGCATGGTCGATAGTCATCGGGCACTGGGTAAACGCCTCTCCGGCAAAGATGCTCAGACCGATATTATCATTAGGACGACCAGTGATGAACTCAGAAGCAACCTGCTTTGCCGCCTCTATACGATTGGGCTTGAGGTCCTCTGCCAGCATAGATGTGGAGACATCTATTGCCAACATGATATCGATACCTTCTATGGTCTTGTTCTTCCATGAATTCTGAGTCTGGGGACGAGCAAGCACAAATACAATCATTGTGAAAGCCAGAATACGGAGTATTGGTGAAAGGGGCATCAGTCTGACCTTCCAGCTCTTTGGCGCATCGCGGAAGGCAAAGGTATCACCCATCCGCATGGTGGGCTCCGTCTTCTTCCTGTACATCAGATACCAGATCACGTAAGGTATGATCAGTAACAGGAGAAACAGATATTCTTTATTGGCAAATTCCATAATTCTTAATTAATCAATTGATAGGTCGAATAGACCACGTAAACCAACAATACGACACTGACAACGAGCAGGGCTGTAATGAATATCTTCAATAGGCGTCTCGTCTTAACACTGCGCTGATCCTCTTCTGACAACTGAGGTTTGACAGTCTCCTCAGTAGGAACATTGTCGAGCTTTGTCTGGTTGATAAAGTCGATAGCATTCACGAGGTTTATGTCGTTCTCATTGATAAGCGTGGAATATTTGGCAAATTTAACCAGATCGGCTGTAGTGAATAGATGGCGCAGCTCGTCAAGCGACTTCTGGTCCTGTGTTGCCATCAGTTTCTCGATAATCTCGCTGCTGGTCATCTCCATTGCATTGAAGCCATAGCGCTCCTCAATGTATTTGCGGAGTGTGTCAGTTAGCTTGGTATAGTATTCCTTCGGATTCTCAGAGGTGACCATCTTGTCTGCCTTAATCTGCTCTATCTCCTTCATAGCCTTTTGGTGTGGAAGGAGTCTCTTAACAATACGGATATGAGTGATTATCGGTTTATTGTCACGAAGACGAACATACAGATAATATGTTAGTGCTGAGAGGATTAGAAGCAGCACACTAAACCAGAATATAGAACTCCAGTCGCTCCATAGGAAAGGATTCTCCTGAACTCCCTTAGGAGGGAAGAACTGATCAACATGAGTGGTATCCACTTCTATTGTCAACACCTTCAGGGCAAGACTTTTTGTCTTATAAGGCTTACCGTCTACCTTCACTGTCAGTGGGGGAATATAATATAATGTGTCATCGAATGAGGTCAGAGTATATACCATCGATTTCTCAACGAAGCCATTATCTGCTTCCTTGTCTTCTTGAGGCTGACAGTTCAGGACCTCAACTCCAGGGGTTACATATTGTGAAGGTTGGAATGTTGGAAATTCCACTTTTGAGTTCTCCTTAGAAACTGCCTTTAGTGTGACGTGTGCCTGTTGTCCTACAAGCATCTCTATATTATCGATACTTGCCTCTACAGACACTTGGGCAGACAGAGATAAAGGTAAAAAGGCAAGAAGGTAAAAAGGTAAAAACCATTTCACCCGTTCCTTCACCTTATATCCTATAATGAATTTCATTTCCTTTTCTATAATTTTACCTTTTTACTTTCTATCAGCTTCTTTGCTTAAACAACATCAGCAATGCCTTTACGAAATCTTCATTCGTGGCGATGCTCACATTGTCAACATTGCTCTTATTGAACGTCTCCTGAAGATGACTCTGGCGGTTCATCCAGTACTTACGATAAGAGTCACGCAGGCGCTTCGAACTGGTATCAACATACTGCTCATAGCCCGTTTCTGCATCCACTACCTTCATCAACCCTACATCAGGCAATTCTTTTGCCCGCTGGTCATACACCTGAATGGCAACGACATCATGCTTGCGATTTGCAATCTGCAACGACTTCTGGAAATCATTTCTTACGTAGAAGTCGCTCAGGATGAATGCCGTCGTCCTGCGCTTCTGGACACTTGACAAGAATTCTACTGCCTGTTTCACATCCGTCTTCTTCGACTCAGGCTGGAAATCCAGCATTTCCCGAATGATATAGAGAATGTGCTTGCGTCCTTTCTTAGGAGGGATATACTTCTCTATCTTGTCTGAGAAGAACACCACGCCTATCTTATCATTATTTTGAATAGCACTGAAGGCTATGGTGGCAGCTATCTCTGTCACCATATCGCGCTTCATCTGTTTCTGGGTACCGAAATCAAGAGATCCACTGACATCGATGAGAAGCATGACGGTCAGTTCGCGCTCCTCCTCAAACACCTTCACATAAGGACGGTGAAAACGGGCAGTAACGTTCCAGTCGATATCTCTGACATCATCGCCAAACTGATACTCACGCACCTCGCTGAAGGCCATTCCCCTACCCTTGAATGCAGAGTGATACTGACCTGCAAAGATGTTAGAGCTCAAGCCTCTGGTCTTGATCTCAATCTTTCGGACTTTCTTGATTATCTCCGATGTCTCCATCTGTATTAATCTGCAAAATAATGAGGGTTAGGGCACCTCAACCTTATTGATTATCTTAGAAACGATTTCCTCACTGGTGATATTACTTGCCTCAGCCTCATAGGTAAGACCGATACGATGGCGCAGCACATCATGTGCCACGGCACGGATATCCTCAGGTACGACATATCCCCTACGCTTGATAAAGGCATAGGCACGGGCTGCCTTGGCCAGATTGATACTTGCACGGGGAGAACCGCCGAAACTGATCATATCACTCAGCTCTTTCAGGCCATAACGCTTAGGATAACGGGTGGCAAAAACGATATCAGCAATATACTGCTCAATTTTCTCGTCAAGATAGACCTCACGTACAACACTTCTTGCCTTGAGAATCTCGTCAGCCGTAGTTACTGGAGTAACCTTTGGCATCTCACCGGCAATATTCTCACGGATAATCTTCTTCTCCTCGTCAAGGGTCGGGTAATCGATAACCACCTTAAGCATGAAACGGTCTACCTGTGCCTCTGGGAGTGGATATGTACCTTCCTGCTCGATAGGGTTCTGAGTAGCCATAACAAGGAACGGGTTGGGCAGGAGGAATGTCTCGCTGCCAATAGTGACCTGCTTTTCCTGCATCGCCTCGAGGAGCGCACTCTGCACCTTTGCCGGGGCACGATTGATTTCGTCTGCAAGAACAAAGTTGGCAAATACTGGACCTTTCTTAACCTGGAACTTCTCATCTTTCTGAGAATAGATCATTGTGCCAATTACGTCGGCAGGAAGTAAGTCTGGTGTGAACTGAATACGACTGTAGTCTGAGTCTATCAGTTGTGACAATGTCTTGATTGCCAATGTCTTAGCCAGTCCAGGAACACCTTCAAGAAGGATGTGCCCGTCGCTAAGCAGACCTATAAGTAACGAGTCAACGAGATGTTTCTGACCAACGATGACGCGATCCATTCCTGCTACAAGATTTGTAACAAATGCGCTTTGTTGTTCTATCCGGATATTCAACTCTCGGATGTCAATTGCTTCTGCCATAATAATTCTATGTATTTAAATTTGTATTCTTTGGTTTCTTTTTCTTTATTATAAGCTTTGGAATCTTTATGTATTGTCCTGGCTTTAGACTTGCATCACCCTTAATACCATTATATGCTTCAATATAGCATTCCATACCTGGCCCGAGGGTACGTTTACAGATTCTTGCGAGATTATCGGTTTCCTTGACCTTCTCAACATGGTCTGTTCCTATAATCCTGTATGCCCCATAACGGATTCGGGGATCCATCGCCTCATAGACTTTTGAATCGACAGTACCTGACTCTGATTCGACCGAAGGCTTGACTTCTGGTTTTGGCTCAGGCTTAGCTGAAGGCTTAACTTCCGGCTTTGCCACAGGTTTAACGTCTGGCTTAGCCGCAGGCTTAACTTCTGACTTAGTTACCGCCTTAACTTCTGACTGAGGCACAGAAACCGCTGCTTCCGCCTTGGCTGTCATCTCCTTATTAGGCATGGTATCCTGCTTAACACTGTCAACTGCCTTCTTAGGCTGAGGTTTGGGAGTTTCTTCCTGTTTTGCCAGTTCTTTTGGCTCTTGAGCCTCCGGAATCAGAGACTTAATGTTGGAGGCAAAATATCCTGCTGCGAAGCTCACGATGCAGAACAAGACAAGAAAAATCCATTTCTTCCAAGCGCCAGACGGCTTTTCTTCGTAAGTTTCTTCTACGGGAGATTCTTCCGAGTCTTCTGGAATATCTGAAAATTCTTCAATAACAGGCTTCGATTCCTCAATAACAGGCTTCGGCTCCTCAATAACAGGCTTCGGCTCATCAATAACAGGCTTCGGCTCCTCGATAACAGGCTTCGGCTCATCAATAACAGGCTTCGGCTCATCGATAACAGGCTTCGGCTCATCGATAACAGGCTTCGGCTCCTCAATAACAGGCTTCGGCTCCTCGATTACAGGCTTCGGCTCCTCGATAACAG
>DGTJ01000081.1:0-33028 GCA_002393725.1 Prevotella sp. UBA4339
TCGGCGGGGGTGAACGAGCGGGTGCTTACAAAAAATATTTGAGAATAACGAATCAAAACAGTTTATAATGTATCATAACAGATAATGACGGGAATATTTTTATTATCTTTGCATCGTCAAAGGGAAAGTACGAAGGCAGTGCGCAGGCCGGAGGCTGAACCGGAGACAACGAGATTATTCAACAACTTATCATCAACTATCTAAACAAGAAAGGAGACAAAAATGATTGAACTGTATCTTTCAAAAGTGACTGAGAATTCCGAGACCGAGAAGGCGGGCAACTTCTATGCCCGAGTGAGTTACAAACAGACCATGAACGTGCAGGACATGGCGCACCAAATAGACCAAAGAAAAACCCCACAGAACTCTACGGAGACTCTGTGGGGTTTCTGTTTCTGTAGCCAATAACTACTCCCACTCGATCGTTGCCGGTGGTTTTGAGGATATATCGTAGCAGACGCGATTGACACCGCGAACCTTGTTGATAATCTCATTCGAGACCTTCGCCATGAAGTCGTAAGGCAGATGAGCCCAGTCGGCTGTCATTGCATCGGTAGACGTAACAGCACGTAGGGCTACAGGATGCTCGTAAGTACGCTCGTCGCCCATCACGCCGACACTGCGAACGGTAGAAAGCAGTATCGCACCAGCCTGCCATATCTGATCGTAAAGAGAAACTTCAATCACGCCGTCCTTCATATCTGCCGGCACACCTGCAGCAAGGACCTTGCGGGCCTCCTCGCCAGAGAGCTTCACCTTGTAGTCACGAAGACCGCGGATATAGATATCGTCGGCATCCTGCAGGATACGGACCTTCTCGGGAGTGATGTCACCCAGGATACGGACTGCAAGACCAGGCCCCGGGAACGGATGACGAGTGATAAGATGCTCCGGCATGCCGAGCTGACGGCCTACACGACGCACCTCGTCCTTGAAGAGCCACTTCAGCGGCTCGCAGAGCTGCAGGCGCATCTCCTTAGGCAGACCGCCTACATTATGATGACTCTTGATAACCTTGCCCGTGATATTCAGACTCTCAATACGGTCGGGATAGATAGTACCCTGCGCAAGCCACTTGGCATCGGTGATCTTCTTCGCCTCAGCATTGAACACCTCGACGAAGTCACGGCCAATGATCTTACGCTTCTGCTCAGGATCGGTGACGCCTGCAAGATCGCCAAAGAACTTCCCGCTGGCATCGACACCTATAACATTGAGTCCCAGCACCTTGTAATCATCCATCACCTGAGTGAACTCATTCTTACGGAGCATGCCATGATCGACGAAGATACACGTAAGACGATTGCCGATGGCACGATTCAGAAGAACAGCCGCAACTGATGAATCTACTCCGCCACTGAGTCCGAGAATAACACGGTCGTTACCCAACTGCTGTTTCAGTTCTGCCACCGTTGAGTCTACAAACGAGGATGCACTCCACTCCTGCCTGGAGCCGCAGATGTCGACCACGAAATTCTGAAGGAGCTGCTTGCCCTGAAGCGTGTGGAACACTTCCGGATGGAACTGTACAGCCCAGACACCAGCGGTATCAGGCGACAGGTGCCGGGTGTTGGTGAATGCTGCATTCACCACGTCGGCCGTAGAGCCGATCACCTCAAAGCCTTCGGGGATGGCCGTAATGGTATCTCCATGCGACATCCATACCTGAGAATGCTGCTCGAAGCCCTTGAAAAGAGGATTGGCAGTATCTACCGTCTGCAGATTAGCACGCCCGTACTCACGGCTGTCAGCCTTCTCAACCTTGCCGCCAAGGGTATGGGAGATGAACTGAGCGCCATAGCAGATGCCCAATACAGGGATCTTGCCCACAAACTGGCTCAAGTCCACCTTGAAAGCCTCCGGATCGTGTACGGAATAAGGCGAACCGCTCAGGATCACACCAATCACCGACGGATCGTCCTTCGGGAACTTGTTGTAAGGCATAATCTCGCAGAAGGTGTCCAGCTCGCGCACACGACGACCTATAAGCTGTGTGGTCTGTGAGCCAAAGTCCAAAATAATTATCTTCTGTGTCATATATAATATAATGTATTAGTGTCTATTCTTCAGAAATTCCTCTGCCGCATCAAGGGAGTCGATCTTACCTACATCAATCATCTCAAGATCATCTTTTGCCAGGCCGACAATCTTTGCACGATGGCATACAGAGAGATAGAAGTCGATTATTCCGAACTTGTCAGGGAACCTGTCCATCAGCTGGAACAATCGAGGGGAGAAAGAGTGAATGCCACTGAAGGCAAACATGTTCAGTTCTTCGCCATGCTGCGAAAGACCTGTACGGCGCACATACTCATAAGGACTCTTCACCTCGCCCGTCTCAATATTCTTCCACCCCATGAGCCTCATGCCATTGTCGAAGAGCAGGTAGCGCTTGGTCTTGCGCTTGCTTACGAGCAGCACCGCATCTTCTTCGTCAAGATGCTGACGAGACAGCCAGCCATAGTCGACATTGTCGAGAATATCCACATTATGAATAAGAATAGGAGCATCATCAGCAAACAGAGGAGCAGCTTTCTTGAGTCCCCCACCCGTCTCAAGCAACATGTCAGACTCGTCGCTGAACTGTACAAGCGGAGCATAATCCTGCCTGGCAACATGACGACGGATATCTTCAGCAAAATGATGGATATTGACTACGAAGTGGTCATAGCCGAAGCTTTGTAGCTTTATGATTGTACGGTCGATAAGAGGCATACCACCTATAGGGACCAGCGCCTTAGGCATAGTGTCCGTCAGGGGTTTCAGGCGGGTACCAAGACCCGCAGCTAAAATCATAGCCTGCTTCATATCTTGTCTCTATTAAAAGAAAACCCGGCTGCCAAGAAGCAAGACCGGGCTAATGAAAGGAGGAGTGGTACCTCCAGGAATCGAACCGGGGACACACGGATTTTCAGTCCGATGCTCTACCAACTGAGCTAAGGCACCATGTCTGGTTGCAATCCTTTCGTTTGCGGGTGCAAAGGTACTACATTTTTTCGAACCCACCAAATTTTTTCCCAATTATTTTTCTATTTTTTATTTATTTCCTTTTATCTCATAGCGGATTCCAACCCTGAGCTTTCAACTCAAACTCCTGATTATCACGCGTTACGAGCACTTTTCCGAACTTCTCGTCAGTGATATGCCCTATAAGCTTGATTCCATCGATTCTCTCGATTTTCTCATGATCACCGATGGGAACAGTGAACAAGAGCTCATAGTCTTCGCCGCCATTAAGAGCACAGGTGGTGACGTTCATATTCATCTCCTCTGCCATCACTGCTGTCTGATAGTCGATGGGGATATTCTTCTCATAAATTCTGCAGCCTACATGCGACTGCTTACAGATATGCATGATTTCGGAACTCAGCCCGTCACTGATATCCATCATGGCAGTAGGTTTGATGCCAGCCTCGCGCAGTTTCTCTATGATATCTCCACGGGCCTCAGCCTGTAACTGGCGCTGAAGGAGGTATTCCTTACCGCTGAAATCCGGCTGGAAATCCTTCTGGAGAGCAAACTGCGACTTGAGGTTTGCGAGTTTCTTCTCATCGCCCTGGGCCTTGGCCTCATCCATCTTCCTGCGCAAGTCATCCAGCTGACCATAATACACAGCCTTTTCGCGCTCAAGCAGCTGAAGACCCATGTAGGCTGCACCGAGGTCGCCAGACACACATACGAGATCAGTATCCTTGGCACCATTGCGATAAACTATGTCTTCCTTCTTAGCCTCGCCTATACAGGTAATGCTGATGGCAAGTCCTGTGAAGCTGGATGTTGTGTCGCCTCCGACGATATCTACATTCCACTTCTCACAGGCCAGTTTGATGCCCTCATAGAGTTCCTCTACGTCTTCCACTGTGAAACGCTTGCTCAAGGCCAGTGACACGGTGATCTGCCGAGGGGTGCCGTTCATGGCAAAGACATCGCTGATATTCACCATTGCAGACTTGTATCCAAGATGGCGGAGATCGATATAGGTAAGGTCGAAATGCACTCCCTCCATCAGCAAGTCAGTAGTTACGAGCACTTCCTTGTCAGGATAGCTAAGTACGGCGCAGTCATCTCCTACGCCGTACTTTGTTGATTCATTCTGCGGCTTGATGTCCTTAGTGAGGCGGTCTATCAAGCCAAATTCGCCTATTTTTTGGATTTCCATGTTTCTGTCGGGTGACTGGTATTATACAACTCCTTCGACTCACTCTCTATTCTCTCAGCACGCATGATCATCTCACGCATAATCTCCGTCATGAAGGGCTGTGCCTTATTGGCAGCCTCCTGCACGTCTTCATGACTTACCTCTACAGGCACGTCGAAGCCGCCCAGGTCAGTGATGACAGACATACCGAAGGTGCGGATGCCGCAATGGTGGGCAACGATGACCTCTGGCACCGTAGACATGCCCACAGCATCACCACCAAGCATACGATACATCTTATATTCGGCAGGAGTCTCGAAAGTTGGTCCCTGTACTCCTACATAGACGCCGTACGTGATACGTATCTTACGCTCCCTGGCTATAACCGCAGCCTCCTTTATAAGGTTGCGGTCATAAGTCTCGTGCATGTCGGGGAAGCGCGGACCTGTAGGGTAGTTCTTTCCCCGCAGAGGATGCTCCGGGAACATGTTGATATGGTCTGTAATTATCATGAGATCGCCAATCTTGAATGCGGGATTCATGCCGCCGGCAGCATTCGACACGAAAAGGGTCTTTATGCCCAGCTCATACATCACCCTGACAGGGAATGTCACCTCCTTCATGGAGTAGCCCTCGTAGAAATGAAAACGTCCCTGCATGGCAAGGATATCCACTCCACCGAGTTTTCCGAAGATCAGCTTTCCGCTGTGACCTTCTACCGTTGACACAGGGAAATTGGGAATCTCAGAATACGGGAACTCCGTCTTCTCTGTTATTTCTGAAGCTAATTGTCCGAGGCCTGTCCCCAGCACTATCGCCGTCTTCGGACTTGATGTCATCCTTGCCTTTAGCCAGGATGCTGTTTCTTGAATTCTTTCGTACATAACCTATGATTTTTTCGTTAAACGATTCTTCACCTTCCAACATAAAGGCCACCTTTACCGGTAAGGCATAGATATTCTGCCTTACCTCTTCGCTCAAGCCTTCGACATTCTGCAGTCTTACTGCATCCTTCTCAGTGGTAACAATCACCTTGGGCGACTGCATGGCAGCGAATGCCTCATTTATACGCCTTACATCTTTCTTCCTGAAACTATGGTGATCACCGAATCTGAGCGGACTGACACTTCCTGCCAGCGGCTGAATATCCAAATACATCTGCCTTGGTGACGCTATGCCTGTAAGCAGAAGCACATTCTTCCCCCTGAGACTCTCAAGAGAAGTATCAGCATCATTGGAACTCTTGCTGAAGATGGGAGTAAGATTGTCGTATTCCAATGTCGTGAAGTATAGCTCCTGATAGGGATAGAGACTCATCTGCTTGGTCAGCACACGGAAATCCATCGGGGTAAGCGTCTTCGGACATTTCGTGACGATGACGATATCTGCCCTGTCCTTACAGCTGACAGGCTCACGAAGCCTTCCTGCAGGCAACAGCCCGTCATGAATCACCAGACGGCGGTAATCCACAAGGAGGATATTCACCCCTGGCTTGACGTAACGATGCTGAAAGGCGTCATCAAGCAGGATCACGTCGACAGCTTTCTTAGTATATTCGCCACTGAGAAGATTCTCAATCCCCCTTGTGCGCTTCTTGTCTACCGCTACATCGATGTCCTTGAACTTCTGCTTCATCTGATATGGCTCATCACCGATGTCTCTCATCGGAGTGTCATCATCCGCGAGCAGGAATCCCCTGCTCTTTCGCTTGTAACCCCTGCTGAGCACAGCTACATGCAGCTGCTTTTCCAGCAGTCTGACAAGATACTCCACATGCGGCGTCTTGCCTGTCCCTCCTACAGTGAGATTACCAACAGATATAACAGGAGTAGCAAATGACCGGCTCTTCAGGATATTCACCTCAAAGAGGAAATTCCTGAATCTCACTCCACAGCCGTAAAGCCAGCTCAGTGGAAGCAATAACTTATTGACCTTAATAAAGTCTCCTTCCAAAGCTCTCTATATTTTCTACTTCACTCTGATATCATCAAGCATACGAGCCTGAATACGACTTCCGTCCTTCACCGTCTGGCGCAGTTCCATCATCGGCTCATACAAGTCACCCAAGAACAGCTTCAGCTCTTCTTGTATCTTTCCGTCAAGGTAGGATCCCTTGCTACTTGACGGGAACAGCTGGTCCATCCAACTGACCTTTCCTGGATATGTCTCTGTATGATACTCGCTAAGCTTTGCCAGTTCCGCAGCCTTCTTCACGGCATCATCCAGGCTTCCGAGTTTATCTACGAGCTTAATCTTCACTGCATCGGAAGCGAGCCACACACGGCCTTGCGCTATAGAGTCTACAGCAGCAGGCTTGATGCCGCGACCTTCTGATACGATGCTGAGGAAGTTCTGATACCCACGGTTGACTGATGTCTGAAGGAAGTTCATCACTGCCGCATTATCCTTGCCGAGAACAAGGTCAGTCTCGTAATCTGAATATTTGTTTGTTGTGACACCGTCGAATGTTACGCCAAGCTTATCCTGAACCAGTCCACTGAAATTAGGTACAAGCCCGAAGATTCCGATACTGCCGGTAACCGTTGTCGGCTCTGCAAAGATATAGTTTGCCGGAGAACTGATCCAGTAGCCGCCAGAAGCAGCAGCGCCTCCCATAGAGACTACTACAGGCTTCTTTGCCTTTACAAGCTTTATTGCATGGCGGATCTGCTCAGATGCATAGGCACTGCCGCCGCCAGAGTTTACACGGAACACTACAGCCTTGACATCGTCGTCATCGGCAAGCTTACGCAAGTCCTCTGCCGTAGTCTTGCCTACAATATTATGCCCGCCTCCGTAAAGGGGGTCGAGAGCGGCATTGTCAACGATACTACCATATGCATAGTACACAGCTATCTCCTCTCCCTCATCCTTCTTCTTTGACTTCACGTTGAGCATGTCAGAGAGGGTGAGCTGACTGATATCATCATCCTTGCCTATCTCCAGGCGCTTCTTTATCTCGGCCTTTATCTCCTCGGGGAACAGAATCTTGTCGACCAGTTTTGACTTCACATAGTCTTTCGAATCAGCAAAGGCAATGATGCTGTCGTTGACCAACTGGTTGAGGGCAGCAGGAGTGACCTTTCGCCCTTCACCGATTTCTTTCAGCCAGTAATTCCAGATTCCATTATACAGTGCCTCTCGCTGCTCACGGTCATACTCACTCATGTCAGTACGAGTGTTGCTCTCGACATAGCTCTTGTATTTTCCGACCTTCGCTGCCTGATACTTGATTCCAAGCTTGTCATAAAGTCCTTTCAGATATTCCGACTTGCCTCCAAGGCCCTTGAGGTCTATAGTTCCACCTTCGTTCAGATAGACTTTGTCGGCAACAGATGCCACATAGTATGCTGCCTGCATATACTGGTCTGCGTATGCCACAATCCACTTCCCGCTCTTCTTAAAGTCATTCAGGGCATCGCGCAACTGCTGGGCTGTAGCAGGAGAGTCGAAAGATGCCAATCCACCCTCCAGATAGATGCCCTTCACGTTCTCCTCATCCTTAGCCTTACGTATGCTATTTACGAGGTCGTCAAGTCCCATCGAGCTCATACCGCCCATGCCAAGAACGGCATCTACAGGCGACCCTTCCTTAGAGCGCTCATCCACCGAACCGTCCAGTCTGATGACAAACACCGAATTCTCCTTTACCTTGGTTGACGCAGTATCACTGGCTATCATACCCAACAATGAAATGACGAAAAAGAAGCCCATAACTACCATGAAGATGGCAATACCACAGACTGTGGCCAGGGTCATTTTAAAGAACTGCTTCATAAAAATTTTCTAATTGGTTACGTAACTGAATGCAAAATTAATAATTATTTCTGATATAGCAAAATTTATGCACATTATTTAACTAACTGACAATTTGTCACAATCGTCAATACTGGCACGCTTTTGGCATAAAGACATGAGGAAGCAGTCCTTTGGGACTCCTTAATATTAATATAAGGTATAACATTAAATAAAAAAAAAGATTATGAACATCAAACCATTAGCAGACCGTGTGCTGGTATTGCCAGCACCTGCAGAAGAGAAGATTGGCGGTATTATCATTCCAGACACTGCAAAGGAGAAGCCACTTCACGGCACTATCAAGGCAGTTGGTCAGGGAACCAAAGATGAGCAGATGGTTCTCAAAGAGGGTGACGAAGTGCTCTACGGAAAGTATTCTGGCACAGAGCTGGAGTTCGAGGGAACAAAATATCTGATGATGCGCCAGAGTGACGTACTCGCAGTAATAGAAAAATAAAACATTATTCAAAAATTATTATGGCAAAGGATATTAAATTCAATATTGAGGCTCGCGACCTGCTGAAGCAGGGCGTTGATCAGTTGGCTAACGCAGTAAAGGTAACCCTTGGCCCTAAGGGTCGCAATGTGGTTATAGAGAAGAAGTTCGGTGCTCCACAGATAACAAAGGACGGTGTAACCGTAGCAAAGGAGATTGAGCTGGAGGACAAGTTCGAGAACACAGGTGCACAGCTCGTTAAGAGTGTTGCCTCTAAGACTGGTGACGATGCCGGTGACGGTACTACAACAGCTACTATCCTGGCTCAGGCTATCGTGTCAGAGGGTCTGAAGAACGTTACTGCCGGTGCTAACCCTATGGATCTGAAGCGTGGTATCGACAAGGCTGTCAAGGCTGTCACAGACCATATTGCCAAGAGTGCAGAGCTCGTAGGCGACAACTACGACAAGATCGAGCAGGTAGCTACCGTATCTGCCAACAACGACAAGGAGATTGGTGAGCTTCTGGCTGAAGCTATGCGCAAAGTAAGCAAGGACGGTGTTATCACCATCGAGGAGTCAAAGAGCCGTGACACTCATATCGGCGTGGTTGAGGGTATGCAGTTCGACCGTGGCTATCTCTCAGCTTACTTCATCACCGACTCAGATAAGATGGAGTGCGTAATGGAGAACCCTTACATCCTCATCTATGACAAGAAGATCTCTAACATCAAGGATTTCCTGCCTATCCTGCAGCCTGCAGCTGAGAGCGGACGCCCATTGCTGGTAATCGCAGAGGATGTAGACTCTGAGGCACTTACTACGCTCGTAGTAAACCGTCTGCGCGGCGGACTGAAGATCTGTGCAGTTAAGGCTCCTGGCTTCGGCGATCGCCGCAAGGCTATGCTCGAGGATATCGCTACACTGACTGGTGGAGTGGTTATCAGCGAGGAGAAAGGCTTGAAGCTCGAGCAGGCTACACTCGAGATGCTTGGTACTTGCGATAAGGTGACCGTTTCCAAGGACAACACCACTATCGTTAACGGTGCTGGTGAGAAGCAGGCAATTAAGGACCGTATCGCCCAGATCAAGAAGGAGATTGAGAATACTACATCGTCGTATGACAAGGAGAAGCTGCAGGAGCGCCTGGCTAAGTTGGCAGGTGGTGTAGCAGTGCTCTATGTAGGTGCCAACTCTGAGGTAGAGATGAAGGAGAAGAAGGATCGTGTTGACGATGCTCTCTGCGCTACACGTGCAGCAATTGAGGAAGGTGTAGTAGCTGGTGGCGGTACAACATACATCCGTGCCCAGGAGGCCCTGAAGGATGTGAAGGGCGACAATGCTGACGAGCAGACTGGTGTGAACATCATCTGCCGCGCCATCGAGGAGCCACTTCGCCAGATTGTTACCAATGCCGGCGGTGAGGGTGCAGTAGTCGTTCAGAAAGTCCGTGAGGGCAAGGGTGACTTCGGTTACAATGCACGTACCGATGAATATGAGGATCTGCGCGAGGCCGGTGTGATTGATCCTGCAAAGGTTGCCCGTGTAGCACTGGAGAATGCTGCCAGCATCGCAGGTATGTTCCTGACAACAGAGTGCCTGATCGTAGACAAGCCAGAGAAGGAGCCTGCAATGCCAATGGGCGGTGCTCCTGGAATGGGCGGCATGATGTAATCATCTGAGTGCGGAATTAATCATTCAATTTGATATAATTTTGCTAACTTAACATAACAAATTGAGGGATGGGCAATGATGTTCATCCCTCTTTTTTGGTATTTTTGCACGCACACAACAATTTTTTTAGAATAATTCTTGGACAATTATCAGAAACTCAGTACCTTTGCATCGTGGAAAGGAAATAATATCCAAATCCTCAAGATGGTATTGAATTATAAGATATACAGATATTTTTTTGATTTGTTTTAGTAGATTAGTTTTTAAGTAGTTTGTTTTTTGAAGAACTGGTTGTCGGGAGACAACCAGTTTTGTTTTTTAGCACTTTGAGAATGACAACGCCAAGGGAGAGTTTCCCAGACAGTATTTCCAAACGTAAAAATTCCATTGACCATGTACCGCTTCCAATTATTTTTTGTATCTTTGCGCCTAAAATGGTATTATATGAATTCAAAAATAGCATTACTGATTCTTATGGCAACAATAGTAACTATGACATCATGCAACGGCAAGACAACGGAGCCAAAGGTAAGACCGGCAACTCAAGCGGGTCGATTCTATGAGGCTAATCCAGAACTGTTGGCTCAAGAAGTTGACAGTTTCTTGCAACTTCATTCAAAGACTGTAGTCAACAACGAGGTGGCCGGTATTATCGTTCCTCACGCCGGGTATTACTTCAGTGGAAACGTAGCAGCATCGGCCTACATGATGCTGAATCCCAAGAAGCAGTACAAACGGATATTCCTGTTAGGGCCAAGCCATCATTCTTATTTGAGCGGGGCATCGGTCAACCATGCAGTGGATTATTACGCCACGCCATTGGGCAACGTGAAGGTGGATGTAGACGTGGCCGACTCATTAATCAAGGCTGACAGCGTGTTCAGTTATCATGAGGATGCTCATAGCCAAGAACATTGTCTGGAGGTGCAACTGCCTTTCCTGCAAAGACGATTCAACGGAGATGTTCCCCCTATAGTACCTATTATTATAGGTAGCAACGACCTGACTAATCTTGAAAGGATTGCCAAAGTACTGAAACCGTATATGAACAGTGAGAACCTGTTTATCATCAGTAGCGACTTCTCTCACTACCCAAACTACAAGGATGCCTGTAAGGTAGATGCAAATACTGCCAAAGCCATTGAGACGGGTAGTGTACAAGAACTGATAGATGCCGTCTGCGAGAATGCAGAAAGGGGAATTCGCGACCTGCACACCAGTGCCTGTGGTGAACTGCCTATCATCACACTCATGATGATGCTGGATGACAGATACAAGATTCAGCACATCATGTACCAGAACTCAGGCGATGCGCCTGATCACGACAGGAGCCGTGTGGTAGGCTATCACTCATTTGCCGTTATTCCCAAAGGTTTCTCTTTGTCGGATGACGAAAAACGGATTTTGAAAGACATAGCGCTGATGAGCATCAAGGATTCTTTGGACGGTAAACCGATTGCAAAACCCGATGCTTCGTTCTTCACTCGTCATTCTTCACTCTCACAGAAATGCGGAGCTTTCGTCTCACTCCACAAGCACGGCAGACTTCGTGGCTGTATCGGTCATTTTGGCGAGGACACCCCCCTGCATGAGATAGTGGCAGAGATGGCTCGTTCAGCAGCATTCGAAGACCCACGGTTCATGCCGGTCACACGTGAAGAACTGACGAACATCGACATCGAGATTTCTGTGCTCACCCCCATGCGACGCATCAACAGCATCGATGAGTTTGAATTGCATAAGCACGGCATCTACATACGTCGTGGTTATCGAAGTGGAACATTCCTGCCACAGGTGGCCGACGAGGTGAACTGGACAAAGGAAGAATTTGTTTCTCATTGTGCCCAGGACAAGGCCGGAATCGGTTGGGACGGGTGGAAAGACCCTGAAACAGAACTGTATGTTTACGAAGCCATCGTCTTCTAAGTGAAGAATGAAGAGTGAAGAATTAAGAATTGCTACCGCTATAGTCGCTATGCATGAATGCAAGTATTATCAGAAATTAGACGATGGACGGGTGGAGTGCCAACTCTGTCCGCATCATTGCCATATTGCCAACGGCAAAACAGGAATCTGTCGCAGTCGCAGGAACCATGAGGGAACGCTGATTAGTGAGGGGTACGGCAAACCCTGCTCACTGGCCATCGACCCCATCGAGAAAAAGCCGCTCTATCACTTCCATCCTGGCACCAAATGCCTATCCATCGCCTGTACCGGTTGCAACTTCCGCTGTCAGGGATGTCAGAACCACGAAATATCACAAGCCGAACCTTGGCAGTGCAATAGCTACGATTTATCACCCCAAAAAGTGGTTGACCTCTGCATAGAGCACCACTGTCCTGGCATTGCCTACACCTACACGGAACCGCTTACCTATCTGGAGTACGTCACCGACATCGCCAAGTTGGCTCACGAAAAGGGACTTTGGAATATCCTCGTCACGGCTGGCTACGTCTGTCAGAAACCGCTAAAAGACCTCTTGTCCTATCTCGACGCAACCAACATCGACCTCAAATACTTCGATGACAGCCTCTACCAGCGTATCAGCGGTGGCCACCTCCAGCCCGTCCTCGACACCATCCTCGCCATGAAGGATGCGGAAGTCTGGATAGAAATCACCAACCTCCTGATTCCCGGCATCAACGACGACCCGCAGATGATTCGACGAATGTGCCAATGGCTTGTCAGCAACGGACTGGCCACTGCCCCACTCCATTTCTCCCGCTTCTTCCCCCGCTACAAACTCATGGACACGCCCATCACACCCCTCTCCACCATGCAACAAGCCAAACAAATCGCCCTCGAAGAAGGCATCCAACACGTTTATTTGGGCAATGTATAAACATTTTTTTGCTGCCATAAAGCAAAAATAAAATAATAACCAAAAAAGAAGTTCAGCAGTTTTTCGGGGCAATTGGTTCACATTTTTATCTCGACTGGCTTATATCTCAAAAATTTTATTTAAATTTGCACACGTTATGCAGAAACTATTAGAACTATATAAGCAATGGCGTGGCGAAGAGCCGGCAAACATTCAGCAGCTACAAGGTGCTGGCAGCAATCGTATTTATATCCGTCTGACAGACAAGGACGGGAAGTCCGTCATAGGCGTTATCGGCACAAGTCGTGACGAGGATCATGCCTTCATCTATCTCACCCAGCATTTCACCCGCAGGAAACTGCCTGTGCCTAAGATTCTTGCACAAAGCAACGATCAGCTAAGATACATACAGACAGACCTTGGTTCCACATCGCTCTTTGAGGCCATCCGAGGTGGCCGTGAGGCAGGAGGCAGATACACACTCAAGGAACAAGAGTTGCTAAAGCGCACTATCCGCGAATTGCCAAACATACAAATCAGGGGAGCACGCGAACTGGACTTCTCCAACTGTTATCCTCAGGCAGAATTCAATGTAGACTCCGTGCTTTTCGACCTGAACTACTTTAAGTACTGTTTCCTCAAGGCTACCGAACTGGATTTCCACGAACTGAAACTGGAAGCAGACTTCCGTCTCTTTGCAAAAGACCTGACGGAAGATCCGTATAATCCGCTGCCAAACATTGACAGTTTCCTCTACCGCGACTTTCAAGCACGTAACGTGATGCTTGACCATAATGGCAATCCATATTTCATCGACTATCAGGGAGGTCGCAAGGGGCCATACTATTACGATCTGGCATCTTTTCTCTGGCAGGCATCAGCCAAATACCCACATAAACTCAGACGGGAACTGGTGTATGAATACTACAACTCACTGAAGAACTATACAGAAGTACCGCCAGTACGACATTTTGTCAACCGCCTGTCACTATTCGTGCTTTTCCGAACCCTTCAGGTGCTTGGCGCATACGGCTTCAGGGGATATTTCGAACAGAAGAAACACTTCATTGAGAGTATCCCTCCTGCTATGCAAAACCTTCGTGAATTGCTCGCATCGTCATCAGTCTTCCACTATCCTTATCTGATGGATGTGCTGAAACGGCTCACTGAGCTGCCGCAGTATCAACATATCAATACTATAGCAAGCCGTGCTGACGGATATAAGACTACAGACCATAATCCATATAAGCCTCATCCACAAGATGGCCCCGCCACATTCTCCAAGTATGACGCTCAGGGACCTCTGGTGGTCAAGGTATTCAGTTTCTCATACGCAAAAGGTATTCCTGAAGACGAATCAGGCAATGGCGGAGGTTATGTATTTGACTGTCGCAGTACTCATAATCCGGGGCGCTACGAGCCTTATAAGAAGCTTACTGGTCTCGATGAATCCGTAATCCGATTCCTTGAGGACGACGGTGAGATCCTCACCTTCCTTGACAGCGTATACAAACTGGCTGACAATCATGTACGCAGATACATACAGAGAGGCTTCACATCCCTGATGTTCTGTTTCGGCTGTACTGGCGGACAGCACCGTAGTGTCTATTCCGCTCAGCATCTGGCAGAGCATCTTCACGAGAAGTTCGGCATCGAGGTGCATATTTGCCATCGAGAGCAGGGCATCACACAAATACTGGAATCTAACCATTAACAAACAAATATGAAAAGGGTAGTTATCTTATTCTTATCTGCAGCATTCGGACTGGGTTCCTTTGCTCAGACAGCGCGTGAGGAAATAAAGGCTAACAAGTATTTGTCAGGCAGTCAGTATCTCGACTATAACCGTCGTCTCCCGGACAAGCCTCTAACCCCTGCCCCAAAGGGCTATGAGCCTTATTATATGAGCCACTACGGACGTCACGGTTCACGTTGGCTCATCAGCGATAACAGCTATACAGGTCCACGCGACATCTTGCGCGAAGCAAAAGAACTGGGCAAGCTCACGCCACTTGGCGAAGAGACACTTAGCAAAATAGAGGCATTCGAACCAACATCAGTAAAGCGTCTTGGCGACTTGTCTTCTGTAGGTGAGCGCCAGCATCATGGTATCGGCAAGCGCATGACACAGAACTTCCCCGAAATATTCAAGGCAAAGAATGTAGCTATCGACGCACGCTCCACCGTCGTCAACCGATGCATTCTCTCGATGATAGCAGAATGCGAGGAATTTGCCGCCGCCAACCCCACTGCACGCTTCCATAATGATGTCAGTGAGTCGTTGCAGTATTATCTTAACCAACCTTGGGACGGAATCGTAAAGAAGACCGGGACCGACGGTAAGCTCATGCGTGGCCCATGGCGCGACAAGTACACCCACCCTGAGCGCCTGATGAAAGCTCTCTTCAACGACCAGCAATGGGTATTCAGCAATCTCAGGGCTGGCTCTTTCATGCGTAGCCTCTTTGAGATAGCAACAAACATGCAGAGTCATGACACAGATATAGAGCTGTTCTCTCTGTTCACAGAAGAAGAGATCTATGACCTATGGAAGCAGAGCAACATCAGCTGGTATATAGCCTATGGCCCTTCACCATTGACGAAAGGCATCATGCCGTTCAGCCAGCGCAACCTGCTGAAGAACATCATCGAGACTGCAGACACAGTAACACAGACACAAGCAACACTGCGTTTCGGACACGAGGTATGCGTATTGCCACTTGCCTGTCTGCTCGAACTGGACAACTGTGGAGTACAGGTGGAGAACCTCGACGAGCTAGACAAATACTGGCAAAACTACAAGTTTTTCCCGATGGGCTGCAATATCCAACTTATCTTCTATCGTCCAAAGAAAGGCAAGCCAGGAGATATCCTGGTGAAAGCCCTCCTCAACGAGCGTGAAGTCAAGATGCCTGTTGCCACAGACCAGTACCCCTACTACAAATGGGATGATCTGCGCCAATATTATCTCGATAAGCTTTCACGTTTTGAATCCCAATACAAATAGCCATTCACATGTCTATCAGTCAATTTGTCTAAATGTCTAATTGTCTAAAAGCCTAATTGCATCATGGGAATTATCATCGGAATAGACGTGGGCATCAGCACCACTAAGATTGTAGGTATCAAAAACAACAAAGTCTCAGCCCCTATCCGCATCACAGCAGCCGATCCTATCACATCGCTCTATGGTGCATTCGGCAAATACCTGCACGACAACGACATCGAGTTGAAAGACGTAGAACACGTCATGCTCACAGGAGTCGGAGCTGCATACATCGACCAGCCAATCTATGGACTGCCTACGAGCAAGTCACTTGAGTTTGTCGCTGACGGTCTGGGAGCACGCTTTGAATCAAAGATAGACCATGCCATAGTAGTATCTATGGGTACAGGAACGACTTTCATACTCTGCAATGGTGACGACATGCGCCACATAGGAGGTATAGGAGTTGGCGGAGGCACATTGGCTGGTTTGTCGCGCATCATGCTAAACACCAACGACATAAGCCAGGTAGTAGAGATGGCCAAGAAAGGAAACATCCGTAATATCGACCTTGCCATCGGAGATATCAGTGCCCATCCTCTTCCTGGGCTCCCCATGGACACCACGGCATCCAACTTTGCCCGTGCCCAGAACGACGCTTCAAAGGAAGACATTGCAGCCGGACTCATCAAGATGGTACTTCAGTCTATCGGCTCTGCTGCATATCTTGCGTCGTTAGGTAGCGACATACGCGACTTCGTACTCATAGGCAACCTGTCACTGCTACCACAGTGCAAGGAAGTATTCCCTGGACTCGAGAAGCTATACAACATACGTTTCCATGTGCCCAAACATTCACAATACTGCACTGCCATCGGAGCAGCCCTTGACTATAAGTTCAGCGGACTGAAGAGTTCAGGTTCCGTCTGAGGAAGAATGATTTTGTTCGCAAGAAGAACAATGCCACACCTAATGCATTGACTCCTGCGACAGTCCAAAAGGCGGCATGGTAGCCAATATGCTCGGCTATGATGCCGCCTAATAATATGCCCAAGCCCATGCCTATATCCCAAGAGATAAGGATGGTGGAGTTGGCTGTGCCACGCTGGTTATTATGCGCTACATTGATAGTCATATTCTGAAAAGCAGGCCACATGTGACCATTACCCAAACCAATGAGCAGTGCAGAACCATAATAGCCCAATGGAGTAAGGACGGGTGCGAATGCAGGTATGGCAATGAAAATTGTATACCCGATAAGAGATATTGCCATACCAGAACCGGCATTAAAGGTGAGCCGACCCTCACGAAGAGCCTTGCCTCCCTGCAAACGGCTAAGTATCAACCCTACAGAGCATAGCATGAAATATGTCCCAGTGCCACCTGTGATGCCAAGCACCTCCTTTCCATAAATAGCCAGATAATTGCTCAACACACCAAAACAGAACCCGAAGGCCACCATGTTCATCCCTATAAGCCAACCTTTCAAAAGAAAGAAACGGTCCCAGGACAGTTTGAAATGGCTAGTGATCTCCTTTCGTTCCAATTCGACAGTAGAGTCAATAAGCCAACCAGCGCAAGCGACAACAAGTGCTATCCAGAACAACAAATCAAAGCTGTCTGTGAGCTTATATATAAACACTCCAATGGTAGGTGCTATTGCCATTGCAAGATTATTGCTCAGTCCGTAATATCCTATTCCCTCTGTACGGCGGCTTGAAGGAAGAACATCTATCGCGACAGTAGAGTTTGATACCGTAAGTGCTCCAAATGGGCCTCCGTGCAATGTTCTTACAATAGTGAACATCAATAATGTCCCTGCCGCCAGATACCCGGCAAAGAATATAGAGAAAGCTCCGAAACATACCATAAGCACTTTCTTTCTCGGGAATGAGTCAACAAGATATCCACTGAATGGACGAAAGAATAATGCCGTAATGGTATAGCCAGAGAGCACCAGTCCTATGACATCTTTCGTGGCACCGAAATGCTCACTGAGATACAGCGGCAGCAATGGAGTAAGAACATAGAAGGCGAAGAACAACGAGAAATTCGCTGCCATCACCTTACAATAGTTCTTATTCCACAGCTTCTCCATAAACAATTATCAGAATCCGCCGCCAAAGCCACCATTACCGCCGCCAAAGCCACCACCGAAGTTTGGCATCTCAGGATCTGGCTGTTTGCCAAGTTCAATAAGCAGCTTTACAAGTGCCCTGCGGCGCAAGCTCCATGTTGGATAGTCATCAGCACGAAGGGTGTTCATCTTAAAGCCTGGCATCTGCATGCCTCCACCCTGCTGTGCAAAATCCATCGTACTGGTGGTTATCACACATGGCTTTGTCTTGCCATCAGCAAGGAGTCGGTCAGCGATGGCATCAGCGCCACCCAGTTTAAACCAACTCTCTGCAGTATCACCTTCGCCAGGCACAAGCTGTATCATCACTGGCATTCGAGGCTTGCCTCCCATCGGTGACATATAGAATGCCTCGCCACGAGTAACGTCATAGCTCACACTGCCATGTTCCATCTCCCCCATCGAGGCGAAATTGAAAGGTGAAGAGGGATTATCGGCAAAGCTATACTTGAAGCCCTTATCTGGCGAGAGATACATATTACTTGGGTCGGCAACCTGCATCCCATCAACCACAAAGCAGTACTTAAACGGCTCAAAGAGATAGTCAGTCACCTTTACACTCCAGACCCCATCGGAGTCACGCTCCATTGGTATCAGCTCGGGCAGCATCTCGCACTCCAATTTGACGCTATCAGCCTCAGCAGCCTTAAAACGGAACGTTATCCCGTCTTCAGCATATTCGGGTGAGACGATCGGTTTGGGAAACATACGTGCCATCACTCCAGGGGTGAACTGCTGTTCCTTTCCTGTTGCTGCAGGTGCAGGTTTCCCTTCTTCCATAGCCATCTCGGAAGCTTTTTTATTGAACAGCAAGCGCAGGGTCTTGTCAAGGAAGTACTTTGCATTCATCCACGTATGACCGAACTTATCATTGGTGAACTCCTTAACGTTGCGAATGCCCTTCTTGTCAAGGAACTCCATATAGTCACGGGCATTGCCATAGAGGAAGTCATCTGTACCGACACCCAACCAGAAAAGACGTATTTTTTTGTTTGTCTCCTCAGCATTGTCGTAGACCCCAGGGATATCCATTGATGTAAAGGAACTATATGAGCAGAGATATGCAAACTTATCGAGATTATTCAACCCGTTGAAGAGAGCCTGGTTTCCACCTCTTGAAAAGCCTCCGATGGCACGGTGCTCACGATTATTTATCGTACGGTAGTTCTTCTCGATATACGGCATCAAGTCTTCAATAAGGTCCTTGCTGAACACGTCGCCACCAAATCTCATCTGCCTGGCCATCTCTTCTGAGCGCTCCTTGGTGGTGGCACCAGGAACAGTAGTAGGCGCCCCCTGGAACTTCAGCTTAGCTGGATTTCCGTAAGGCAACACAACTATCATCTCCTTTGCAGCTTTCTCAGCAAGAAGATTGTCGAGAATGTAATTCACACGCCCTACCTTATAATATACCTCTTCAGTGTCCGTTGTTCCGCTGATAAGGTAGAACACAGGGTACTTCTTCTGATAGTTCATCATATAGTTTGGCGGGAGATATACTATTGCATGATTCGTAGCTCCAAGACTTTTTGAGTAATAACTTATATAAGTGACATTGCCATGAGGCACATCCTTAATGTCATGAGCCAGAGAGCCTGTCTTGCTCTTCACTTCCAACAAACTGTTCTTAAAGCCTTCATTAGGGAAATACTGCGGGTTCAGAGGATCCATAATACTCACCCCGTCGACAACAAAGCAATAGGGATACATGTCAGGAGCTACAGGACCGAGTGTAACTGTCCATACTCCATCGGCATTACGAGTCATTGGCTTGCGCCCGGCAAACTGAACATCCACCTGTACGTTCTTTGCATTGTCATTCCAATACTGGAATGTCACCGTCCCATCATCATTAGTGATGATTGACTGCCTTTCCTGCACCTGAGCAAAACCTAATGTACTTAGGCATACTGCAACAGACAAGGCAACAGTTCTGAATTTTTTCATAATGGAATAATAAGTTAGATTGATGAGTTTATCAATTATATCCTATAAGATATCGAGTTCTACAGGGCAATGGTCTGAGCCAAAGATTTCCGTATGTATCTTTGCATCATCCAGGCACTCACGCATGCGGTCTGAAACGACAAAATAGTCTATGCGCCAGCCTGCATTCTTCTGCCGGGCCTGAAAGCGGTATGACCACCACGAATACTTCACTTCATCCGGGTATTTAAATCTGAAGGAGTCGGTAAATCCACTTGCCAGCAGGTCGGTGAACTTCGCACGTTCCTCATCTGTGAAGCCTGCATTATGACGATTGGTCTTAGGGTTCTTTATATCTATCTCCTGATGAGCCACATTAAGGTCACCACAGAGAATTACAGGTTTCTTGTCATCAAGCTGCTTGAGATAGTCTCTGAAATCATCCTCCCATGACATACGATACTCTAATCGTTTCAGACCATCCTGAGAATTAGGGGTATAGCAGCATACAAGGTAGAACTTTTCCATTTCGAGAGTGATGACACGCCCTTCGTGGTCATGAATATCTACTCCAATGCCATATTTCACGCTCAACGGTTTGTGCTTCGTGAAGATTGCCGTGCCACTGTAGCCCTTTTTGTCGGCATAGTTCCAGTAACTGTCATAGCCGTCAAACACAAGGTCGAGTTGTCCCTCTTGCATCTTTGTCTCCTGAAGGCAGAAGAAATCTGCATCCAGCTGCTTGAAAATATCACTAAAGCCCTTACCCTCACAGGCACGCAAACCATTCACATTCCAACTTACAAATCTCATATTATCCCTAATTATTTGATTTACCTTTCAATAATCTGCTGCAAATATACGCATTTTTTTTCTAAATCATTTGTACTTTTACCCATATTTTGGATAAAAAACAAAAAGGCATCCTGTTATGGATGCCTTTTCATATCTAAGAAATAGTCTCTGCTCAGAATTTTGCCATCTTAATGGCTACGACTGCACACTCATCACCTTTATTGCCGTGCTTGCCTCCTGAACGATCCTTTGCCTGCTGAAGATCATTGGTGGTAAGAAGGCCATAGACTACTGGTATATTACTTGTGGCATTCAGCCGTGCAATACCTTCTGTTACTCCTTGACAAATATAGTCGAAATGCGGAGTCTCGCCACGTATCACACTGCCAAGGATAATCACTGCATCATACCCGTCGTTGAGTGTCATCTGATGAGCACCGTAGATCAGTTCGAAAGAACCTGGTACCGTCTTCACATGTATATTCTCAGGCAGTGCACCATGCTTTTCGAGAGTAGAGACACATCCTTCAAGCAAAGCGCCTGTTATCTCTGGATTCCATTCTGCCACCACTATGCCGAAAATCATGTTAGAAGCATCAGGAACGGCAGCGAAATCATAGTCGCTAAGATTATGTAAAGCGGTAGCCATTACTCCTTGCAGCGCTCAATATATCCGTCGATAGTCTGATAAGCCATAGAGTTGAAGTACTTCTCCTTCACCTGCTCATAGAGCTTCAGTGCCTCAGCCTTCTTATTCTGGCTCTCAAGAATCTCACCAGCCTGAATGAGGAATGTTGGAGAGAGAGAATTGTTGTCTGCCATCTCTGCTGCCTTCTTCAGGTTGCTTACAGCCTTATCGAGCTGATTGAGATGAGCATAGGCATTACCGAGGGCACCTACAGCTGCAGGAGAAATCATTGCATCATCACTGCCATCGAACTTCTCAAGATAGTCGGCAGCCTCCTGCCACTTGTCGAGCTTTGCATAGCAGAGTCCGGCATAGAGATTTGCCAGGTTTCCGGCCTTTGTGCTGCTGAACTCCTTAGCGAGGGCGACGAAACCTTTGAAGGAAGCGCTGTCGCCATTGAGGGCCTTCTGATAGTCGCTTGCTGCGAAATAGTCCTGTCCTTTGGCTATAGCCGTACTTGCCTTCTGCTCGTTTGGACCAGAAACGTAAGTCTTGTAAAGAACGATACCTGCAATGATGACCACGAGGGCAATCACAGCAGCAATAATTGCCTTCTTATACTTCAGGAAGAAGGCCTCACTCTGACTAATGGTCAGCTCTTCTACGGGAGCAGCCTGTTGATTGTTGTTGTTTGCCATTTTTATACTAATTTTTTAATATCCAACAAAGCACAATCCACCCTTTTGGGCAAATTCGGGTGCAAAGGTACTAAAAAAGCAACAGATTACACACATTTTAACTAAAAATAATTATTAATCTGTGTTAATCTGTGTAATCTGTGCCTAAAAAGAACTACCTTTGCACAATGATTCTTGAAAAATTGTCACTAATCAACTATAAGAATATAACGGAGGCATCGCTTGAGTTGTCACCGAAGATTAATTGTCTCATTGGTCAAAACGGTGTGGGCAAGACCAACGTCCTTGATGCTATTTATTATCTGTCGTTCTGTCATTCGGCTAATAACCCGATTGACTCACAGGTGATACGCCACGGCGAGGAGTTCTTTGTGATAGAAGGCTATTACTCCGACAATTTACAGATCTACTGCGGCATGAAACGCGGCTCGAAGAAGCATTTTAAGCGTAACAAGAAGGAATACAAGAGACTGTCGGAGCATATTGGCCTTATACCTGTCGTAGCAGTATCCCCATCTGACACATTGCTAATAGAAGGTGGCAGTGAGGAACGCCGCAGACTTATGGACATGGTTATATCCCAATACGACCCTACATATATCGAAACTCTCAACCGTTACAATAAAGCTCTGCAGCAACGTAACACTATGCTCAAGGCTGATGAAGAGCCAGATATCGATGTGATAAGCATCCTTGAAGAGCAGATGGCATCGGCAGGAGAACAAATTTTCCAATGCCGCGATGCCTTCATAAGAGAGATGGAGCCTATTTTCCAGAGATTCTACGAAACCATTTCAGGAAATCAGGAAAAAGTGGCTCTCAAATACATCTCTCACTGCCAAAGGGGACCGCTGCTTGAAGTCATACAGCGTGACAGATATAAGGACCGGGCCATAGGCTATTCACTTCACGGTGTGCACCGTGACGATCTTGAATTCATGCTTGGCGAACATCTGATGAAGCGCGAAGGCAGCCAGGGACAGAACAAGACCTTTGTCATATCACTGAAACTGGCACAGTTTGACTTTCTAAAACGCACTAACAGCAGGACCACTCCCCTATTGCTACTTGATGACATCTTTGACAAACTCGATGCCCAGAGAGTAGAGCAGATAGTAAGTCTGGTGGCCAGTGATGAGTTTGGTCAGATTTTCATTACAGACACTAACCGTGACCACCTGGACCAGATACTGTCTGCATCAAGCCACGACTATAAGATATATTATGTAGATAACGGAGAAATAACCTGTAAGGAAAATGTTTAAAAGAGACGTCATACAGATTAAGAGTCTGATTCTGAAGAATCTGCGTGCACAAGGACTGGAAACGCCCTTGCTGCAAAAACGTCTTTGCGACGCATGGCCGATAGTTGCAGGTGAACTTATCAGCAGGTATACCGACGGAGTGACGATACGCAATCAGACACTTTATGTGCATCTTACGAATCCTGCATTAAGGGCAGATCTCTCCATGCAAAGGACTGACTACGTGAAGAAATTGAATGATTATGTCGGCAGTCAGGTGATTGCGGATATAAGGTTTAACTAAATCACTTCATCCACCGGGATGTCGTATTCATCAACAGGCACTTCGGCTACTTTCTGGAAGTCGAAACATACCCCTATTGTTTTTCCTGATTCCGCAATACCACTTGTAATTAGAAACCGGTCATAATATCCACGTCCACGCCCCAAGCGATGCCCCAAAGCATCAAAGGCGAGACCCGGGACAAGAATAACATCAACAGACGCATAGTCAGTAAACAGTTCTCCAACAGGCTCTAATATATGGAATGCGCCCTCACTTAGGCCTTCTGGCCCCGTATACACGCGGAGTTCCATTGTCTCATCACCAGTAACCCTAGGCAGTAGAACAGTCTTTCCGCCAGCCACCAGTTCGTCGAGGAGCTGACGGATATCCACCTCATCAGGAAGAGGGTAATAAGCCATGATGGTCGTCGCGTCCTTTACTCTTTCCCTGATGCACGTGACAATAGAAAGCGACAGCTCTTCCCGCTGTTGCCGGGTGAGTTGTCGCTTCATTTCACGAATTTGCTGACGTAATTCTCCTTTAAGCATTAGCAATCATTGTTGCCTTGATGTGGGTACTACGATAATCGAAAGCCATCGCCACCTTTTCCTGTTTCTCTTCCTTCTCTGGCTTAGGGAAAGCCTTGGCATCACGGAATAGTTCCAATGTCTTTATCACTGCAGGATCATCCTGATTCAGATATTCCGTCCATGCCTGCTCATCAAGCATATTATATATGATACGACTATTGAGAAAGCGCTCAAGAAGCTTGTGAGACTTCTGTATCATCAGGTTACGGCGCTTCAGGCCATTCTTGTCTGCAAAGCTGGCGAACTTCTCCACTATATTTTGCTTCTTAAGATATGCCTCCAGACTCTTGCCCGTCTTGAACTCATTCATCTTCTGGCGGTTCTCGTCTGTATAGTTGAAAGCATACTGAATAATAAGCCCTGACATCGAAGCTTCCTTATAATATGATGTCATGCCAAGCGTATCTTCAGGCACGAAAATATCAGGAGTGATGCCTCCACCTCCATATACTATACGCCCATTTCCTGTATGGTACTCAGGACCGCTATGCTTTATGCTGTCCTGCGAGAAGAACTCTCCATGCTGGTAACGACTTAACAAATCCTCTTCATAGTTCTTGTCAGCGCCAGAGGTGTAGGGTTTCTGAATGCAACGCCCAGAAGGACTATAATAACGAGCTATGGTCAGTCGGATCATTGAATGATCTGAGAATTCTATAGGCTGCTGTACCAGTCCCTTTCCGAACGAACGTCGCCCGATAATAGTGCCTCTGTCATTATCCTGGATAGCACCTGCGAGAATCTCCGATGCAGAAGCAGAGCCCTCATCGATAAGTACAACCAGCGGTACTCTCTGGTAAGAGCCACGACCATCACTGCGATACTCCTGACGAGGCGACTTGCGCCCCTGAGTATACACTATCAACTGCCCCCTCGACAAGAACTCGTTTGCTATCTGCACAGCCGAAGCAAGATAACCTCCCGTATTTCCACGTAGGTCAATAACAAGATTAGAGAATCCCTCCTGAGAGAGCTTTGCGAGTGCAATAAGGAGTTCTGGATAAGTATTCTCACCAAAATTCTTAATCCTGATATAACCAGCCGTAGGATCAAGCATGTAACATGCCGTAATGCTCTTGGTAGGAATCTCACCACGTGTTATCGTTACATGATGTATCTTTTTCTCACCATAGCGCACAATGCCAAGCTTCACCTTTGTATCCTTAGGCCCTTTAAGACGATGCATGGCCTCCTCATTGGTCACCTTCTTACCAACAAATACCGAGTCGTCAACTTCTACGATTTTATCTCCAGCAATCAGCCCTGCACGCTCTGCAGGACCATTGCTGATTACATTCTGTACACGAATCGTATCCTGACGGATGGTAAACTCAATACCAATGCCGGAAAAAGAGCCTTTTAAATCGTCAGTAGCTATCTGGACGTCCTTGGCTCCGATATAAGTGGAGTGAGGGTCCAGCTCTGACAGAATCTGGGGTATAGCCTTCTCGACAAGGTCATTCATGTCGACGGTATCAACATACATATCGCTGACATAATGAAGCAGATTGTTGAGTTTACTGCCATTAGAATTAATAATGCTCAGCCTGTTACCTGAGAAATGGTTAGCATAGAATGTGCCGACAAATATGCCTATTACGACACACAATGCCATCCACAGTGGAGCAAAACGATTTGATTTATGTCCCATATTATATTACTTTACTTCCATATAAACCACCTCAATACCTGCGCGCTCAAGGAGTTCTATCCCGTCGGTAAGACGATACTTCTCACCATATACCACTCGCTTGATGCCTGCCTGTATGATTAGTTTGGCGCACTCAATACATGGCGATGCCGTAATATATATCGTTGCGCCATCGCTGTTATTACTGCTACGTGCAAGTTTAGTGATAGCATTGGCCTCAGCATGAAGCACGTATGGCTTGGTCACATTGTCATCATCTTCGCAGATATTCTCAAAGCCACTGGGCGTACCGTTATACCCGTCGCTGATAATCATCTTGTTCTTTACGACAAGGGCTCCCACCTGGCGACGGACGCAATAGGAATTCTCCGCCCAAATACATGCCATCCTCAGATAGCGTTCATCCAACTTTCTTTGTTTTGATTCCATTTCGCTTAAGCAATGCATCAATGGTGGGTTCGCCACCCTTGAACCGTTTATATAATACCATCGGATTCTCCGTGCCTCCCTTTGAGAGAATGTTGTCACGGAAACTCTGAGCTGTCTTCTGGTCGAAGATACCATGCTTCTTAAATACTGCAAAAGCATCAGCATCAAGCACCTCTGCCCACTTATAGCTGTAATAGCCGGCAGCATATCCGCCTGCCATGATATGTGAGAACTGCACTGTCATACAGGTGTCTGGCAACTGCTCTGTCACCATCGCCTTGGCCCATGCTTTCTTCTCAAATGGGATGATGTCTTCCTTGAATTCGTCCTTCTGGGTATAATATGCCATATCGAGCAGCCCGAAGCTAACCTGCCGCAAGCAAGAATAAGCTGCATTATAGTTGCGGCTCTTGATGATGCGTGCAATATATTCGTCGGGAATAGGCTCGCCTGTCTTATAATGGAAGGCGAAAGTACGCAGGAATTCCTTTTCGATGGCAAAGTTCTCCATAAACTGTGATGGCAACTCCACGAAGTCCCACCAGACACTCGTTCCGCTCAGGCTCTCAAAACGTGTATTCGCAAACATTCCGTGCAGCGAATGGCCGAACTCATGCAGGAATGTCTCCACCTCACCAAGTGTCAGGAGTGCAGGTTTCTCTTCTGTCGGTTTTGAGAGATTCATCACCACACTCACATGAGGGCGAACGTTCTTCATATTATCTGGTCCAAAGGGTTTCTTTACATCAACCCGTTCCTTCCATTGCCCCTGATATTCTGTCATCCAGGCACCACCCTGCTTACCCTTACGGGGATGGAAATCTGCATAGAAGACAGCAAGATACGACCCGTCCTTGTCGAACACCTCATAGGCTTTCACATCTGGATGATAAACCGGAATATCCTTGTTTTCCTTGAATGTTATACCATAGAGGCGATTAGCCAGTCCGAATACCCCGTCAATCACTTTCGAGAGTTCGAAATACGGCCTCAGCATCTCGGCATCGAGATTGTATTTCGCAAGCTTAAGCTTATGAGAATAGAATCCGAAGTCCCAAGGCTGCATCTTAAAGTTACGGCCTTCTTGCTTCCTTGCAAGTTTCTCTATTGCCTCAACTTCTTTGATGGCTGTCGGTTTGTATGCTGCAATGAGGTCATTGAGCAGCTTATATACATTTCTCACATTACCGGCCATACGGTGTTTCAGTACGTAGTCTGCGTATGTCTTATGCCCCAGCAACTGTGCCAGTTCGCGACGCAGATTGACAAGGCGCTTGCATATCTCGAGGTTATTTTCCGTATTGTCGTGTATACATTCCGTATTCTTCGCCATATACATCTGCCTGCGCAGTTCCCTCTGGGTGGAATATGTCATAAACGGAGAATATGAGGGAAAGTCGAGTGTGAACACCCATCCTTCCATGTCGCGCTCCTTTGCAGCAAGTGCTGCCGCCTCTATAGCGGTATCTGGCAGTCCGTCGAGCTGTGCCTTATCTGTGATATGCAGAGAGAATGCCTTATTCTCCTTCAACAGATTCTGCGAGAACTGCAGGCTCAGCATCGAAGCTTCTTCGGTAAGCTGGCGAAGTTTCTCCTTGCCTTCAGTATCCAGAAGAGCTCCACTGCGTACGAAACCGTCGTAACAGTTGTCGAGCAGCATTTTCTCCTCCGGAGTGAGCTTACGGTGGTGACGATACACGTATTTGATGCGCTCAAAGAGCTTTTCATTGAGGCGGATATCATTAGCGTGCTTCGTCAGGACAGGACTCATTTTCTGAGCCAGGGCATCAAGATCGTCATTTGTCTCTGCTGACAGCAGATTAAAGAACACCGTGCTGACACGGCTCAGCAGATCGTAGTAGTTCTCACCATCCTTCTCGTCATCAACGGTAACTATTGTGTTGTCGAACGTAGGCTTGTCAGGATTGTTTACCAACCTGTCTATCTGCTCATTGTCACGACGTATGCCTTCCATCATAGCTTCCTCGAAGTCTTCGAGTCTTATACGATCAAATGGCACCGTGTTGTGCGGTGTATTATATTTCTCAAAAAACGGGTTTACTCTTTTCTCTTCACTCATAACATACTGCTTATTCGGCTTGCAAAATTACAGAAAAATTTCGGAAAACGACAAATACTATACATTAAAAAAGTTAAATAGCACTCATTATGCCATCAACATCTGCTCCAAAGACGGTATCTCTATGCGTCCTCTATGAAGTATCAACAATCCGTCATACTGCATCGAATTAAGTTCACGGCTGATATTTAGCCGACTCTCGTTAAGTTCTTCCGCCAATTGATTCATAAGGATATAGACATTCTTCGCACCAGCCGGATATGCACAATGTAATACAAAGAATCGTATGATACGCTCGCGCAATGTCTTAGGACATTGTCTCCACGGTTGGCGTGACATCTTTTGGGCTTGGGTAGCAAAGATGTTCAGAAGGTTAAGGCGGAACACGAGAAAATCTTCTGACAATCGCCCGACCTCATCCTTATCGATAGTTATAAAGCTGGCATCAGTTAATGCCACAAAGGTTTGTGTGTAGCGCTGATTATAGCCGTATATCGCCTCTGGTTGAAGCACGAAAGGAGCCTGCACCTCCTCCTCCACGGTATACGAGTGATCATCAGAATTGCTTATAGTCCGCATCCTGCCATTTATCAACAGATGTATATGAGTACATACCGTTCCTTCTTTCGCCACCATCTTTCCCCGAGACACCTTTGTAAAGCCAAAGCGAGTGTGCCCTGCTACCATCTCCAGGTCATCACGACTCATCCCCTGAAAGAGTGGGAACTGGAGCAGTTTCTCAAATATTTGCAGCCCACCAGCCATAATTGTCCGACATCCAGTTATTCAACAATCTTGTCCTTTAATGACGGTGAAAACCAAACAGCATTCTTGCCTTTCTCATCGCTATAAATAAAATAAGCCATCAATTCCGTGTGCTGTTCAAGGAACTTCTTCGCTTTTTCGAGACCCATTACCATAAATGATGTGGCATACGCATCAGCAGTGGCACAGTCACGGGCAATTACCGTAGCCGACAACAGACTATGCTGCACAGGATAACCTGTTTTTGGATCTATGGTGTGAGCATATTTCTTTCCACCTTTATAATAGAAGTTACGGTAATTGCCACTGGTTGCCATCGCCTTGTCAGTGACATTCATGACAGTCATCAACTCACCCCCAGCATCTCCCAGAGGATCATCGGTCGGTTTTGTCACTCCAATCTTCCAGGGGAGTCGCTGCTCGTTAATACCGCTGGTGACAATCTCGCCGCCTATCTCTATCATGAAGTTCTTCACCCCGAGATTCCTTAAGTAGTTTGCTATAACGTCTACACCGAAGCCTTTAGCGATGGCAGAACAGTCGAGCATGATACGAGGATCCTGCTTCACAACCCTGTCACCTTTCAGCTCTACCTTTTTATAACCTACGATCTGTAGAAGACTATCCACCTGAGCCTTTTCAGGGTTGATACCGTTTTTGAATCCAAAGCCCCAGGCATTTACCAGCGGGGCCACTGTGATATCAAAAGCACCGTCGGTGTTCTCCGACACCTCCATTGCCTTTTTATAAACACTAAGGAACATGTCATTCAGCACGACTTCCTTGTTCTGGTTTACAGCGGTGATGATACTTTTCTCATTAAAAGTCGACAGAGAATTGTCCACTCTCTTCAACTCTTCTTCGATGCCTTTTACAAGATTGGAATCACATTGATACTTTAGGTTGTAGCTTGTTCCGAAAATCAGTCCGCTATTAGTTTGATAAGGCACAGATTGCTGTTGGCGTATAATTAATACTGTACCTACAATTAGAAGCACCAAAAACGGTAATTGCCAGATTAGTTTTTTATTCTTCATATATCGATGATCACATTAAACATTCCTGCAATTGGTGAACCTTCGTCAAGTCCGTAGCCAGGAATATACCATGTTCTCCCGATTCTTCCTTCATCATGTTTTATCCTGCGCTTAAACCTTATACTCCAACCAAGATGCAAAGGTCCGTAGATTTTTGCGTCAACCCCCATCACGACTTCGAGCCAATGGTTTTTGCATGGTTCATCTTTCACTCCAAAACCTGTATCCCACTGCCAGGCAGGGTCTTTGAAGTTCTCATGCTCCAGGTCTACTTTGTAAGATGTGAAGCCATACCTCAAACCGGCATAAAGACGATATGGGCCATGTTTGTCATTCAGCAGGTTCTTGTCGATACCAATACGGAAATATGGTGCTTTAGTCCTGTAGGTTATTCCTGTCACCTCATCTCTTTCGTGGTCTGCCTTACCATAACCGATTTCGGCAATAGGAAACCACTCGTCGTGGATATTTATCCTAAGTGCCCCCTCATACTGTCCGTAATCCGAGAACTGCATCATAGCGGCTCCCACCAAGTCGAATGACACGGCAAATCCACGAAACACCGGGATGGAGTCTTTCTGCAAAGAGAAGAACTTCATCTGCGCCTCAGCCTTGGTTGCCGACATAAGCAGCAACAGGCTAATGGACAGTATCCGGATATAGGATGAAATGTACTTGTGTCCTGTCATAAGTCACTGATGATTCTTTTATCACGAGCGAATCGATGAAATTCTTAGTGTACCTCACATCTGTTATCCGATGGAAGAAAGACACGTTACAGTCTACCGACTCGAAATGGGGAATATCATCTTTCTTTACCCACACTGTATCTCTTGCATATACAATATCGCCCAATTTTGACGAATACGCGAAGATTAGGATATCCTCTGGATGCGAGTAGCTCACAGGCAATGAAAACTTAGATATTCCAGTCTGCATGTTCAGCAGCAGGGTGTCAGTGCCGTCTCTGCGCTTGGAGGTTACGGAGAGACCTTCATCAATCTTCAGTTCACTACCGTCACTATTACAAATATTATAATATGTTCTTACGGTATTCTCTACCGGGCAGTCAATGCTCGAACAGTCTGCAACAAGGAATGCTGTCAGCATAACTGCTGCTAAACGCAATAGTATTCGCTTTTTTTTCTCCACTTATATCTTCTCTTCTATCTGATAGTCATTGCGCCCGGAAGACGAACGGCTCACAAGGTCAGCCACAAATCCCGTCAGGAACAACTGTGTGCCGATAACCATCATCGTAAGGGCAATATAGAAATATGGCGAGTCTGTAACCAGTCGCTGAGGGATATGGTTATAGAGGCACCACAGCTTGTCGGCTCCAATGCAGAATGCGGCGATAAAGCCTATGAAGAACATCAGTGTGCCGAGAAATCCGAACACGTGCATCGGTTTTTTCCCAAAGGTGCTCAGGAACCATAGTGTCAGCAAATCGAGATATCCATTTACAAAGCGGTTAAGCCCCATGAACTTCGACGAGCCGTACTTACGGGCCTGATGCTTTACCACCTTCTCGCCAATCTTGTCAAAACCGGCATTCTTCGCGAGATAGGGAATATAACGGTGCATCTCGCCATACACCTCGATGTTCTTTACCACATCCCTGCGATAAGCCTTCAGCCCGCAGTTGAAATCGTGCAGGTTCTTTATGCCGCTCACCTTACGGGCTGTCGCGTTGAAGAGCTTTGTCGGTATAGTCTTCGACAGCGGGTCATAACGTTTCTGCTTGTATCCGCTCACCAAGTCGTAGCCGTCTTTTGTTATCATGCGATAAAGCTCAGGTATCTCGTCGGGTGAGTCCTGAAGGTCTGCATCCATAGTGATGACAACATCTCCTTGAGCCTGTTCGAAGCCACAATAGAGGGCAGGGCTCTTACCATAGTTGCGGCGGAACTTTATGCCTTTCACCGCTTCTGGCTGCTTCTTGTTAAGTTCAGAGATAATTTCCCAAGAACGGTCGGTAGAACCATCGTTGATAAAGATAACCTCGTATGTGAAGTTATGCTCCTTCATCACACGCTCTATCCAGGCATAGAGCTCAGGTATCGACTCTTCCTCATTAAAAAGAGGTATAACAACTGATATATCCATTATTTCCTTTTATCTATTCTGCTTTTGTCCTTTGCTTGATAAGGCTGATGGGCAATCCCAGTATAAAACCGAGCGAGATATTTATCGTCAGCATGTTCAGAGCATAGTCTATCGGACGTATATGTGCCATTTCCTCCAAGCTCTGGTCGACCATCTGCGTCATGCCGTATTGTCTGATCATCTGCTGTGCCTCGTCTGTCGAGAGCATCTTAGAGAACTGGCTCAGGAGGAACCCATTGTCCATAAATGCGAAGTAGAGGTACTGCGCAATGGCGAAGAGCACACCACCGTAGAAGAACACGAATACAGTATATGCATATCCCCTGCGGAAAGATATCAGTCCGTTGCGCCCATAGTCACGGAACTTCCCAAGTCTCTCCCCCACAAAAAAAGGCGTATAAATCATAAGCATGATGGCAGCCATTCCCAACCAGGAATTTGACACACCTAATATATATAATAGGAATGTAGTCACCCATAGCAGCGCCAGCAGGGCACCGTCCTGCCGGGCAAACGCCTTTAGTTGTATGTATTCAGCCGGAGTCATCACAATTTTTGCTTATCGGGTGCAAAATTAGTTATTTTATTCCACATATCGGGTACTTTCGCTCAAAAAATAGTTAAAATCCACAAAATACTTGATACTTGATTCTCATTTTTCAATTAAAAGTATTACCTTTGCACCCGCTTTCGAGCAAATCGTTCTTTTTACACACGGACAAGTCCTGTACGGCCAGCTCCCTTTGAATCCCCCAGGGTGGGAACGCAGCAAGGGTATTAGGTTGTAGCGGCGCGATGCAG